>DHKM01000030.1:0-13788 GCA_002404835.1 Caryophanales bacterium UBA4694
GAAAGAATTCAGGAATGGTATAAAGACAGAAAAGATAAAATCAATCAAACTAGAAAAAGACTATGACTTCGGCTTTTGGCAGTCGAATTGTTCACAGTCTTTTGTTTCCATTTGGTGGAGCCAACCCGATTGGAGTAGAACCAGAAGAATTCGATGAATTTGCTTTACTTCCGTCATCATTTGAACAATTTCCTCCGCTATCAGAACCGTCATTTCCGCTCGTCTTGACGTACGACTCACCACAAGGGTAAAAAATAACATCTATCTTCCCGTTGTATACGATGACTTTCTTCACAATTCTCGAAATGATTAATTCCTTGTTTTCCTCACGGCCTGTATCAAGATATGCCAAGGACAAAAGGAATTGGTAGCATTGATCAAAAGTGATTTTCCTTTTCGTCTTGCTCTTTGCCCTAAGAAGATCGTTTTCGATTGTCTCCTTGTCTTTCTCAAGCGAGGAAATCATGTCGGACACGGATTTGTTGATGATGCCCATTTGGATTGCTTTAAGCGAGTTGTTCAGCTTTATCTCTATGTCCTTGAGAGATTCCTCAAGTATCTTTATTTGGATATCATCGTCGATATACTGGTTATAATAATCGACCATGTCGTTTGCGACTTTCGAGACTATCTCCGGACTGAAAAGATAATTAATTGCATGATCGACAACAAAATCCTCTATTTCATCCTTTTTCAACGGCTTCATTGAACAGGTGTGAGCTTTGACGGCGTTCCTGCATTTGTAGTAATGGTAGACTTTTCCTGTCCTAGATGTACCGGAATGACCATGCATCAATGCTCCGCACTCACCACAAAATATCTTCTCACTGAGAAGGAACTTGTAATCGGTCTTTATCTTGCATTTGTGTTTGTTCTTGTCGAGTAATTTAGCGACTTCCTTGAACACGCTGTCATCGATAATCCTAGGAACGATGTTGTCAAAGACGGATTTCCTGAATCTTGCTATGCCGATGTATTTCTCGTTCCTGAGCATCCTTGAAATCTTTTTTTCATCCCATTTTGTTCCTTCGACATAGGGAATGCCTTTGTCGTTCAGTTCCTTTGCGATGTCGACAAGTCTCTCTTTGTTGATTGCCTTGTCGAAAATGCGCTTCACAATTTGCGCTTCGTTTTCTACAACAACGTATTTCCTATCAACGATTCTATAGCCGTATATAACTCTTCCACCGGTGAAAAGACCCTTTGATCTGGAATCGTAATTTCCACGGATGATTTTCTGGGCGAGTTCCTTGGAATAGTATTCACTATAGCCTTCCAAGATGGCCTCGAGGATGATTCCCTCGGGGTTGTCACCGATATTCTCGGTTGCGGAAATCACCTTGACCCCGTTGTCGGACAAAACTTTCTTGTATATAGCGGAATCGTATCTACTCCTAGAAAATCTATCTAATTTATAAACAAGCACGTAATTGAAGGCGTGGTTCTTGCTGTCTTCTATCATCCTTTGAAAAGATGGGCGTTCATCGGTTCTGCCGGTTAAGGCTTTGTCAACGTAGGAATCGATGATGTTGTAGTTCTCCCTCTCGGCAAAAGCTTTGATGATTCTTATTTGCCCCTCAATGGATTGCTCATTTTGCCTTTCGGAGGAGTACCTTGCGTATATGACGGCGTTCTTAGCTTGATTATTTCTTGCCATTTGCCATCACCTCCAAATATTTGTCGAAGATCAAGTGAATGTATTTTTCTCTTTCCGTCTCGCCATCGAACGATTGGAGGTATCCCCTGTTCTTCATCATGGACAGATTTATGATGAGAAAAGAGTAACGGGCCAACGATTCCAATTCCCACTCCTCAATGTCGTCTCTTTCGCATATTTGCTTCCTGATGGACTTGATTTCTTCTTCGCCAAGTTCAAGTAGTTTCTCATGGATGTCAATCGCCCTAAGCAAATATCTATCACGAGCGTATTCCGTCCTGAACTCATTGACCTTCTCGATAATTTTTATAGATTCCTTGAAGGAGTCGGTCTTCTCATATCCGTTTATTGCATCATAAACATTCGTGGCGGAGAGGTCATCCAAGGATCCTACGATATCGGAATACCGCTTCACGTCCTCAGCAAAAAGCCTTGCTATGTCATGCGGATTCAATTGTTTTTGTATCATGGGCAACCCTTTCTTTCATCATTTCTTCGGAACTAAAACTATCGAGAATTAGTTGGATAATTGACTAGATTCGATATCGTCAACAATATCATCGCAAATGCCTAAAATATAATGGGGCACATTATCAAATTGGTTCTTAAATCCAAATATATGTTCGGTATCTACATGATAAGTTTCCGTAATATAAATTTTAACGAGTGTCCACGATGCTTCGCTCTTTGACTGGTTTTGAATTAGTTGACGTGCAATTATCAATTTGTTGTAATCATTATTTTCATTTCTATACATTCTAATCATAGTTTTGGTATCACCAAGTTGTTCTTTCCAAGAACTGAAATTGCCTTTTCCTAAAATGGTTTGTAATTTGCTTTCGATTTCATGAACTTTAATTTCATCCATCGGGATATATTTGTCGTCTTTTTTGTAGCTTGGGCAATCATGATTGCAATCATCGTGCGTCAAACAAGACAAATATTGATACTCATCGCTATCTAAATCGATTAATTGATAGTATCTTCGTAAATGCACAACTCTAATAATAAATGGCAAATTAGCATCCATCGAATACTCTTTTTCAAGTACTGCTGTATTTCTTATTGAAGCTGCATTAACAGGCTCTTCAATCAATTCTCTGCTTTTAGCAGACAAATGCCAACCAGATACAAATTGACTTGTTTTTAATCTTGGCCATTTAAAAAATGGTACAAGGGTTTCAAAATCATGAGTCAGAATAGCAATCGTCCTTCCTCTTAAGCATAAACCCGTTTTCTTTTCGCAAAACAATGAAATCAAGATAGCAGCTCTTTTTTCGCTATCATAGGAAGAAATCGGATCATCCAAAACAATCAATGAATTTTCCTTTTTTATTGCTTCCAACGCAAACAAACAAAGTGCCACAGCATTAAATTCACCATAGCTTAGAGTGTTTTTAACATCACCGATATTATCATTGGTGTTTTTGTATCTTAGATGCGTAAAAGCAAGCTTGTCTGAAATATCTACCGATACTTCATAAGGTATTCCTGACAAATCCAAAAAATTGTTAATTGAATTTTTAAATTCATTTACAAGTTCTTTTTTACGTGAATTCAATTTAGATAATTCAGCAATCAATTCATTGGCTTTTAGCTCTAAATCCGTTAGGGCTTTATTATATGATTTAATTTCTTCCAATAAATCGCTAGAGGAACCGTCAAAAACACTTAAATCAACTTTGTTTTTGCTAAAACGTTTTTTTAATTCGTCTTTTCCGATATCAGTAGCAGAAATCGGAGTGAGATAACTGGAATTTGTGATTTTATCGATTTCATTTCTTAAAATATCGATACTATTCCTCAATCCGCTTGCATCAACTTGAGATACAGGTGCTTTACTATTACAAAAATTTAAAATTTCATTTTGAATTTGAGGGTTTCCGTATTTTCCTATTCCCAACAACACTTTTCGAGCTTCTTCATTGTCTTTAAAAGCTTTTGTTGAGCCTAACGAGGCAATTGATTTAACTGTTTCTAATTCATTATTTACTAGGCTATGAGAACAAAAAGGGCAAGTCGTTTTGTCAGTTTGTTCTACGATATCAACTCCCTGTTTAACCCAGTCAATCCAATTTAAAATTCCTTTAAAAGAAGCATATTTTGAAAGCTCGTTTCCTAATTCAATTTCTTTTTTTACGCCTTCTTTTAAATTTTTACCGATTTTAGATTTTGCGCTTATAGTAATGAGTCCATTCCTTTTTTTAGGCTCATTGTATGAAATTTTATTTTTTGCTTCGTCAAGTTCTCGTTTTAAAGAACTGATTAAAGGAGCTGCCGTTGTTTGCTTAAGTTTGTCTAAAAGTCCATTAATAGTTTGAATACGATTTTCGAAATCCGCAGTTTTCGCAATCAATGAATAACTATCGTTTGCTATGTCTTCCTTGTATAGATAATCATCAACATATTGACGATTGAAAACAAAAACATCTTTAATGTTTGAATTGGTCACTAAAATCTTCGGCGTGACAGAAGGAGCGAAAAGTGGTCTAAAACTATCCTGATTTACATCGAATGTATTGTTGAGCTTAGCCTGCAAAGCTTTGATAAATGTAGTTTTTCCTATTCCATTCGCACCATACAAAATATTAATCTTTCCTTCCTCTAGTTGTATGTGTCCTTTTGTAATTGCTGCTACATTTTCTAATTCGATTTCCATATTCGATAATCCTTTTTTTAATATTATGACTTTTGCTAATAACGCCCTTGAAATGGTTGTAGTTTTGGTAAGCGGAAGCCGGGTTTCCCTGTTCCAAGACCATCGAACGGCCCCACTTCCAAACTGCCAACTGTGGCAGATTGTGACCGGTCTTATCTTGTTTACAAAAATTAGTTGTTTTTCATCAATATTTCATTTATGACGTGCTTTGCGTCTAGTAGCTTTTCGACAATGCCGTCTTCCAAATCTTTGATGTTGAAAACAGTGTCCAAAACGTCGAACGTTTCCTCAAGATTGTGCCTTGCGCTATTCCATCCCAAGCCATCCGTAAACCATACGAAGGTGAATCGGGAAATCCCTTGCGCCTCTAGAGCGAGGGTCTTGTAGCTTCTTGCCGTCTCGTTTAGCTTTGATCCGCCTCCACTATAGAAATTGCATTCACAGGCATATACGTCGCCAAGAGGACCTTTGAAGACGAAGTCGAATCTCTTCTCGGTTTTGTCCTGATTGCTGATTCCTGACAAGTCCAAATGAAACATTCTCTCGACGTCTGACTTGTTCAGCTCCTTGAAATACGTCTCGTCTTTTACCAATCCTGCTTTGATGAGATAAGACTCAACCAAATCTTCCATCGCATCACCGGTCCTATTTTTCCTTCCGTTGGTATCCATTCCGACTTCAACGCCAAGAACATAGTCGATAAGATTATTGATGATGTGATTTTGAAGAAGCTCAAAAAGACCGCTGTTCTTCATAAACAAGGCATATTGATCAATGGTGTAGTTCATCTTGGCGAAATTGAAGACATAGGTCTCCTTTGAGTCGATGACTTTGATTTCCTTTTCTCTTTTCGCCAAAAGAATAGGAATGGCTTTGATGATTTCAGGGTATCTGGCGAGCAATGATTTGAACTCATCCTCGATGCTTTTTGAGCCGATAAGCGAATTCAAGATATTTAGCTCAACTTTCAGTTTATTGACGTTTTCGTACACCTTTGGGAAATCAGTGTAGTAGTTCCATGTTGCGATGCTATCCTTCATCGTCAACAGCCATGATTCAAAGTTCCGTTTCATTGTTTGTCCTCCTTCGTTCCTTTGTATCTATTTATTGTCAGGCCTAGATATGATTTTTCATTGTCTATCCCTATGTATTTTCGATTCATCGCTTTGCAGGCAATCCCCGTAGTTCCGCTTCCATTGAATGGATCCAATACGACATATCCTTCTTTTGTGGATGCCTGAAGTATCCTTTCCAAAACTGACAACGGCTTCTGGGTCGGATGCTTTCCGTATTTTTTCTCGTCTTTCTTAGGCAAATTGAGCAACCAAACATCCTTCATTTGCTTTCCACCGTTGATTTCCTTCATCAATTGGTAATTGAAGAAATGTTTGCCCTTCTTGCCTTTGGCATCAATTTTCCTTGCCCAGATGATGGTCTCGGTCGAATTGGTGAAGCACCTGCAGGCCAAATTCGGAGCGGGATTCGGCTTTTGCCACGTTATGTTGTTTATGATGGAATATCCTTCCAATTCCAAGGCAACGCCTACGGAATAGATGTTGTGGAACGTTCCGCTTATCCAAATCGTCCCATCATCTTTGAGGACACGTCGGCACGACTTAAGCCATCTTCTGTTGAAGGACAGCTTCTCCTGGGGCGTTAACACCTTATCCCAGTTACCTTTATCTACGGAAACCTGTTTCCCTGCATGACATGAAACACCTCCGCCCGAGAGAAAATACGGCGGATCCGCAAAAATTACATCTATTGATTTCTCTGAGATGGACTTCAGCACCCTATTGCAGTCGCCTAAATAAAGCGAGAAGCCCTCTTCTTGGAAATATGGTTTAGTCTTCATAGTTGGTGATAATCACCTCCTCGACGTTCCCTCGCCCATCGGCCTTGGAGTTGATCATTCTCTTTGCCTCAACGACATGGATGTTGAAATCCTTGTATAGCTCTCGGATGAAATCCGTATTGTGGTTGCTCAGCATGACATAAACGCCTTTGTCCGATAAGGACTTGAAGCAATCGGCAAGCCTTCTTTGCTCATCCTTCCCGAATGGGTTCTTCGCATAGGAAGTGAACGAATCCTTGTTCTCCCATGTGTCATACGGCGGATCGAAATAGACGAAATCGCCTTTCTTGGCATCAGCTACCACCTTTTCGAAATCCCCGTTGAGAATCTCGAATTTCGATTTTCCGAAGAAATCCGTTATTTCCTGTATGTTCTTCTCCTCGTAGCAGATGACGCTCTTCTTTTTTCCTGACGGAACATTGAAAAATCCTTTGCTATTGACTCTATAAAGGCCATTGAAGCACGACTTATTGAGATAAATCATCCTAGCCGCCCTTTCGTATATCGGGAGTGATAAGAAATCGGGCGATTTGTCCATGGAGCGGACTTCGTAATAATGTTCCTCGGAATGGTTCTCTTGATGGAATTTGAGTCGTTCAATTAGTTTCTCGGTATCGCTTGGATTGGAAAGACATCTATACGCTTGAACGAGCTCCGAATTGAAGTCGTTGATGGTGAATTCATTGGGAGCCACATGAAAAAGCAATGCGCCTCCGCCAATGAACGGTTCGAAGTAATGGTTGTATTCCTTGGGCATCAATGCGACAAGCTTATCCAAAAGCTGGGTCTTTCCGCCAGCCCATTTCACAAACGGATGCATCTTATAGCGCCTCCATGTCGATGTTGTTTTGCCTGCAAATCTCAGCAAGTTTTCTCTTAGCCTTCATAGTAGGCTCGTGGTGTCCCTGTTCCCAACGGTTGACGGACGCAAAAGAGACGTCGATCATTTCGGCTAATTCGGTTTGTGTAATGAAAAGTTTCTCTCTAATTGTCTTGATGATTTTTGGCCAATTCATACCAAAGTCTCCTTACGCACCTATTATATAACATTTTTATAATTATTTAAAGACTAAGGAACGAAATTCAGCATGAAAAAAGGCATCCAATTTACTTAGGATGCCATTCAAGAACCAAACCCAGGAAACCATTTGCGTTATGGAAACCTAAGGGTGGTTCATCTCCAATCACGTTTGGTGGAGATGACGAGAGTCGAACTCGTGTCCGAACAAGAAATCTACCCTAGGACTACAGTTTATCTTGTAATTGATTTCGAAATCCTTCGGTTACAAGCAACCAACAGAATTCCCATCTTTCCTGATTAGTCATAGTCTTTGGAAAAGAAGCAAAGGCCATAACTTTTGTTCTTTAAGAGCAATATAGAATGAACAAAAGAGATTCTAGATTGCCGCACGATGCGGGTTTATAAGCCCGAAAAAGTTAAAATGACTGATTAAGCAGCCATGGCGACCATATTGCAGGTCGGAACGTGCATCATAACTGGTTTATTGGCACTTGTAATTGTGTCGGCTGTTAAGGAAGCCACTCCACTGCCCCAAAATGTCCTTCTCGCCCGTCGAAACCGGAACATCCCCATTTCTTCAAGCTAAATTATTATAACGACTGAAATAATTGAATTCAAGGACCATAATAAAAGACTGCCTAGGAAAAATCCTATGCAGTCTTGTTTTTGACTAATTTCAGTAATTAGTACTGATATTTGCCTTCAGCTCTGATAGCGGCCTGAGCAGCAGCAAGTCTGGCACCAGGGACACGGAACGGAGAGCAGCTGACATAATCCATACCAACATTGTGGAATTCAGCGATAGATTCTGGATCACCACCGGCTTCACCGCAGACACCGCACTGAAGATCCGGATTGGCAGCCTTGCCTTCCTTGACAGACATAGCAATCAATCTGACGACGCCATCATGATCAATAGTCTTGAACGGATCGAAATCAATAAGGTTTTCAGCAAGATATTCTTTGATATAAGAAGAATAATCATTTCTGGAGAAGCCAAATGTGAACTGAGTAAGATCGTTGGTTCCATAGCTGAAGTATGCAGCATCTTTACCGATATCGCCACCAGTAAGAGCAGCACGTGGAGTCTCAACCATTGTACCAACAATGTACTTCATCTTCTTATCATAGTTGGATTCAGCAATGATCTTGTCGGCAACATCAGAAACAAGTTTCTTAACAAACTTGAATTCTTTAGCAGCAACAACCTGAGGAACCATCATAGAAGCAGTGATATGAACTTTCTTACCACCCTTGCTTAATTCTTCCTCAGCTCTTAAGGCAGCCTTAATGACAGCTTCAGCCTGCATTTTTCCGATTTCCGGATAAACAACGTCAAGACGGCATCCACGTAAGCCCATCATCGGGTTTGTCATATGGAGTTCAGTAATTCTATGCTTGACTTCTTCGACAGTCTTGCCGGTCTTCTTGGCAAGATCAACGATATCTTCTTCCTTGGTCGGGAGATATTCATCAAGCGGCGGGTCAAGCAATCTGACAGAGAACTTGACATTTCCTAAAGCCAAATACATCTTGTAGAAATCGTCTTCCTGGAACTTTTCAAGCTGATCGAGATATTTGACTCTCTCTTCAGTGGAGTTGGCAAGAATCATTTCCTGCATGATGATAAGTCTATCTTTACCACGGAACATATGTTCAGTTCTGCAAAGACCAATACCCTTAGCGCCAAAACGGATAGCATTGGCAGCTTCTTCCGGAGTATCAGCATTGGCGTAGACGTGGATTCTGGCATACTTATCAGCCCATTTAAGGACCTTTACAAAGTTGGCATTGTCTCCACCCTCTTTGGTTTCGACAGCACCATCATAGATGACACCAGTAGAACCATTGATGGAAATGACATCGCCTTCTTTATATTTATGGCCACCCAATTCCATGGTCTTTTCAGCTTCATTGACCTTGATATCGCCACAGCCAGTGATACAAGTCTTACCAATTTGTCTTGCAACAACAGCAGCATGAGAAGTCATACCGCCTCTCATGGTAAGAACACCCTGAGCAGCGACCATACCACCTAAATCTTCCGGAGAAGTTTCGGCTCTGACAAGAATAAGTTTAGCATCCTTGTCTTTAGCAACAATCTTCTGAGCTTCTTCAGCAGTGAAGACGATGTGTCCGACAGCAGCACCCGGGCCAGCAGCATTTCCTCTTCCGATGACGACAGCCTTTGCTTCAGCTGCAGCAACGAAATTCGGATGTAAGAGCTGATCCAAAGATCTCGGATCGACTCTGAGAAGAGCTTCTTCTTCATTGATCAAGCCTTCCTTGACAAGGTCGGTTGCAATCTGAAGAGCGGCAGGTCCAGTTCTCTTTCCGTTACGGGTCTGGAGAAAGTAAAGAACACCATCTTGAACCGTGAACTCGAAGTCCTGCATATCCTTATAGTGAGCCTCAAGTTTCTTAGCAGAATCGACAAGCTGCTTGTAAATCTTCGGCTGCTGTTCCTTAAGGGCATCAATATGAAGCGGAGTACGGATACCTGCAACGACATCTTCACCCTGGGCATTAATAAGATACTCAGCAAAGATTTCATTCTTACCATCAGTAGGCTGACGAGTAAAACCAACACCAGTACCAGAGTTGTCATTCATATTACCGAAGGCCATCTGCTGAACGTTGACAGCAGTTCCCCAAGAATACGGAATGTTGTTCATCTCTCTGTAGAGATTTGCTCTTTCATTATCCCAAGAGTGGAAGATAGCCTTGACAGCAGTCATAAGCTGATCTTCAGGATTGCTCGGGAATTCTTCATTGAAGGTCTTCTTATAATATGCCTTGTACTTAGCAATGAGTTCCTTCAAATCTTCGACCGGAACGTCCTTATCGTTCTTGATGCCCTTCTCAGCTTTGACAGCATCGAGCATGGCATCCATTTCATCTCTTGGCCATCCCTTGGCAATGTTGGTGAACATCAAGATGAAACGTCTATAGCAGTCATAGGCAAATCTTTCCTTGCCACTTTCCTTAGCCAAGGCTTCGACGGTTTCATCATTGAGACCAAGGTTAAGAATGGTATCCATCATACCCGGCATAGAAACTCTAGCACCAGATCTGACAGAAACGAGCAACGGTTTCGGACCTTTGCCAAATGTACGACCAGTTCTTTCCTGTAATTCCTTTAAAGCGACTTTGATCTGCTTCTGGATGTTAGCAGAAATCTTTCTACCAGCATCATAGTAGGCTGTGCATGCTTCAGTAGTGATAGTGAAGCCATCCGGAATTCTGATTCCGATGTGAGCCATTTCAGCAAGACCAGCGCCCTTGCCACCAAGTAACGGTTTTCCTAATCCATAACCATCCTTGAAAGCATAGACATACTGACCAGCAACATACTTTGTCTTGGAAGCTCTCTTCGTTGCAGTTTTCTTTGCAACCGGCTTCTTAGCGACAGTCTTTTTCTTAGTAGCCATTATTGCTCCTCCATTTTAAAAAAGATTAGACCGTTAATTATTCTAACATATGTTTCAAAGCATTGAGAAATAAAACTAGAATTTACTTTATTTTTTATTAAAATTTAATTGCTGATATTTCATTGTTTTCTCATAACAACTGAGATTAGAATCGAAAGAAAAGGAGAGTTGATTATGCCAAACGATAGCTTTACGTTTTATTGTCCGACCAAAATTTACTTTAGAGAGAATGGTTTGAATACAATCGGTGATATCATTGCAAAAGACTATGGATTCAAAAGAGTTTTTCTTGTCTATGGCGGAAAACATTTAAAAGACTCGAAACAATACGACATCATCTGTGAATCCTTAAGAAAGAACCAAATACATTTCATCGATTATGGCGGAATCAGTGCGAATCCTGATATCGAAGATGTCTTAAAAATGGTTTCCATGGCCAGGGCCTTTCAGCCCGAGCTCATTCTAGGCTGCGGCGGAGGTAGTGTTATCGATGCCGCTAAGAGTCTTGCGAACGGTTATTATTATGACGGAAATCCTCTTGATTTCAATAAAAGGATTTTAAAACCTTTACATGCATTGCCAATCGCTACTATTTTAACGATTGCCGCTTCCGGATCTGAAATGTCAGACTCTTGTGTCATTTCGGACCGCAAACATAATTTCAAGAATGGTTTCAATAGCGAAACAAATCGTCCTTTGTTTTCCTTATTGGATCCGACTTTGACTTACTCTGTTTCCCCTTATCAGACTTCCATGGGTATTATCGACATGTTTTGCCACACTTTTGAACGTTATTTTTCCTTGTCTCATCAGATTGAGCCATGCGATGAAATAGCCTTGGCGGTTTTGAAAGAAATCGTAGAAACTAGCAAAAACGTTTTTGATCATTTAGACGATTACGAAACAAGAAGGGCGCTGATGATTTTATCTACAGTTGCTCATAATGGGTTTACCAGTTATGGAAAATCCTTCTGCTTCCGTATCCATCAAGCCGAGCATAAATTATCAGGAGCTTATCCCCTTTTGACTCACGGTCAAGGGATTGCTTTATTGATGGTGGATTTTCTAAAAATAAACAAAGATAAAATCCAAGACAAGATCATTCATTTCGGAAGCATCGTATTCAACTTAAAAGCTTCAGATGTTGATACCGTTATCGAGACATTGAGAAACTGGCTCAACTCTTTCCCAATTTACCACAGCTTTTCTGAACTTCCCTTTGCAGTTTCAGATGACTTATTAGAAAAAGCTCATGAACTTTTGAAGATAAAATAGAACTGCTTGTATTATAATAGACACAGCTACGTGTGCTTGTAGTCAAACCATAGGAGGGCCTTTATGGCTGAAAAAACAAAAAAACAGGCAGATTCCGCATTACTGGATTTCAACGCCTCTTGGATTACGATGGTCATTTATATTGCCTATTTAGGTGGTATGATCTTCTTACAAAGATTTGTATTCAATTCAATTTTCTCTTCAGGTAACGAATTCAATTATTATGTCTTTATCATCGTTTCATTTTTGGTTGGAATTCTTCTTTCCTTATTTATTTATAACGGAAGTAAGATTCTTGGTGCTAAACTGAGCGGTTACAAAGTTGTTTACACAAAATTCTTAGGATTCACAATCGATAATTCAAAAGAAAAAAGACAAGTATCATTCAATATTATGGACATAGGCGATATGATGATGCGTTTTTCTCCAATTGACGATGATATCAAAAAGAATCCACGAAAGATTTTCTATTTTGGCTTAATAGGTGAAGCAATTCTCTTCGTTGTTCTTCTCATTCTGTTCTTTGTTTTAGGACTAAAGAAAGAAGCGAACATTACCTCCTTCATTGGATATATGTCGTTATTTGCAGGAATCTATAGTCTGATTATGGTTCTTTACGAATTCATTCCGTTCCGTCAAGATAAACCGACTGACTTCTTCAACCTCATGATGACAAAGACGGAAGAAGAAAAGGAATGTTTCAATATCTTTGCAGTCAATTTCAAAAGAGAACTTACTGGAGAAGATTTCCTTGTTCCTGATTATAACGAGTTTATTTCTTATTATCCGGTTCACACATTATATTATGTCTATCTGAATTATCTTTATGACAACGAATTAGAAAAAGCCGCTTCTACATTAGAAGAAATGAAGAAGAACATCAAAAAATTTGATGAAAATGAGAGATATCTTCCACAAATGGAATCAATGTATCTTAGATATTTGATTGAGGACGTTGCCGGAGCAGATAAAGTCTATCTTACCTTGAAAAGTGAAGATAAATCCAATATCATCCATCCTCAGGATTTAGGTGATTACCGAACCGCAATAGCAGTCTTCCATTACATTTCCAAAGACAATGATTCCTACAAAAAGGCGGTTTCCGACTTTGATAAAAAAGTCAAGAATTGCGTTCAAAGCAAACGTGTAGAAAAAGAAAAAGAATTATTTGAAAGCATGAAAGCTTCCATCGAAAATCAAAAATAAAATTGGTCGGAGAAAAATTTCTCCGACCTTTTCAAATCTTGCATGCCACTAACAGAAGTTGAGAAAGAAGAAATACCTTAAAGGCTTCCTGTTTTACAGGCTGATTCGGCGTTTTGGACACCTACTTATTTATTGACTTTAACCCGAAATTCATGATATTGATTGCAGCATTGATATCCCTATCATGCTTGCTCTTGCATTTGGGACATTCCCATTTTTTGATTCTTGGGTTCTTCAGAAGAGGATTCTTATATCCACACCTATTGCACACTTGTGAACTAGGATAATACGTTGAAACTTTAACCAACCTTTTTTGATACACTACTGCTTTATATTCAAGTTGTCGGTAGAATTCACTAAGACAGGCATCGTCATAGCTTCTCATACACTCTTTCCCAAAGGGATGATTTTTACCCGTTTTTCTAAGAGATCTAATGTCGAGTGCTTCGACAAAGATATAGTCATAGTTCCTAACAATACGTTTGGTTATCTGATGAAGAAAGTCAATTCGTTTGTTGTGTATCCTCTGATATAGGACTGCGATTTTCCTCTTTATCTTTTGATAATTATTGCTTCCTTTTTCTTTTTTCAACAATAAGCGCTGCAACGTTGATATTTTGCTCTTGTATTTCAACGAAAATTTCGGGTTTCTGATTTTTCTTCCGTTCGAAAATGTCAGCAAAT
>DHKM01000030.1:13890-28355 GCA_002404835.1 Caryophanales bacterium UBA4694
CTTCATAGGCAAACGAAAGATAATATTGTTTTCCATATTGGATGACTAGAGTACATCTCAATATGTTTAATTCTAACATTTTAAATCCTTTGACTTTTGCCTTCCCAATTCCATCTAACGGAACCCAGATATGGTCTATATCTTTTAAAAAAGTGTTGCTGTTATGGTCAACTGGTACTGGGATCGTGATTTTATTCTGACGATTATCCAGAAAGATAGGAGGCTCATTTGCATAATCGATAGAATGATAGAACTGATCGTATGCGTTCAGAACCACTAGAAATATTAGGTTCTGTTGTATCTTCACTAAAATCCTGAATCTTCTCATCTTCATAAGCCTGCGGATAAAATCACACGTCTCTTTTTTGCTCGGTTTGTTCTGACAGCGATATCTTCCCCGCAGATAGCGATAGATGAGATTGGTCAAATAAACCTTCATTCTCTTATAGAAGCATGCGACTTTGATTTGGTGGTTGGTCAGATATAGTCTGACTTTTGCACCTTTGATGATTTTCATGGTGTCAAGTTTCTCCTTCTATAAAGAATGGACCGCAAGAAATTGGTTTGTCCACAAAAAATCATTTTTTATCTTATATATTTCATTCCACATCCATTGATCAGTTTCGCAACAATATCAGACGTTTTTCCGATAACATATAGATGAATTTCTCACTTATACAATTCTCGTTTTTCAAACACATTCTGCGAATCAACATCCGATCTTATTTTGTATCACGTAAAAAGTCCATTCTCTTTTTTGAGAAAATGGACTTCTATTTTTCAATATGACCTTTTCAAGGCCCTGCTCATCATTCTTTCATCTTCTCTCTTTTTGATGGTCTCTCTCTTGTCATAGTTTTTCTTACCTTTGGCAAGGGCAATCTGAACTTTGCAGATTCCGTGCTTAATATAGACTCTGACAGGAACAACAGTGAATCCGTCTTGAGAGATTCTTCTTTCAAAGAAATCAATTTGTTTTTTGTGAAGAAGAAGCTTTCTTGTCCTAGTAGGTTCATGGTTGAAGTTTCCATTTGGTTGATAGACAGGAATGTTCATATTCAGAACATAAGCCTCTCTCTTCTTGATGATGACATAACTATCATCCAAAGAGCAATGAGCCATTCGCAGTGACTTTATTTCAGTGCCGACGAGTTCAATTCCTGCTTCTGTAAATTCACTGAGGAAATAATTGAATCTTGCCTTTCGATTGACACAGACAAGAATTTCATCTGAGCTCTTTTTCTTCTCTGCCATTGATCAATCCTTCTTTTCGTCTTTGAAATTACGTTTAAACGGTTTTCTCGATTTGTTTCCAGAAAAAGGCTTTCTTCCATCCTTCTGATAGTGACCAGAACTTCTTCTAAAATCAGAGCCATTCTTATGGAATGTTCCCTCACTTCTACGTTCCGAATTTCTACCATGGAAAGAGGAATCATTTCTTCTATCTTTATAGAACAAATCCGAGTTTCTTCTACTATTGCTGAATCCATCTTTACGATCGCGTTTTTTGAATCCGTCATGGTTTCCATAAGTTTTCTTCCCATGGAAATCGTTGTCTCTGTGATAGGAATTTCTTCCCTTGAACTCTCTGCGAGAGCCTTCCTGGAATCCATCCTTATCCTTGAATCCATCTTTACGATCACTGTTGCGGACATAGTTCGCGTATCCCTGATGTCCTTCGGTACGAGGCTTTCTGTCAAATTTGGAATCTCTTCTACCTGGTCTTCCTTTTCCGAATCCTTTTTTATCGGAGAATTTCCCTTTGGGCATTGAAACTTTTTTCTTTCCGGTATATCCGGTTCCACTAGGAGTTTCTTCTAAAATATCGTCATTGTTTTCGTCAGAAGGTTTTATCCAAGGCATATCTTCCTGCTTTGGCTTTCTAACATCATGATCAAGATAAACTTCTTTTCGTCTATCATCATACCGATCTTTCGAGAATTCACGGCGAGGTCTTCTGGACATCATGGTAAAGTCTTCTTCCTCGTCATTTACTCGGATGCCATTCTTGGCAAGATCGGCTCTTGCCTCATCAGATAGCTTGGCTGCATTGATCTTGTAAAATACTGGCGTTGCAAAATCAATTTCCCTATTTTCCGGATTGCTGGAAAGAACGGTTACATCAATTGGAGTAGAGATTCCGAAAGAAAGTTCCGGATGATGTTTTCCGACCGCCGCATAAGTTCTATCATCAAAGAAGAAGACATCGCCATGCATACAATGGAATGGCAAAAATCCTTCGATTCCCAATTCGGTCTCGACAAACATTCCACGTTTTACAAAGCCGGTGACTTTGCCATGATAAGTATCTCCGATATGCTGAGTCATATACTTTGCCGATTCGAGGTCGTCTACTTCTCTTTCAATATCTGTAGCACGTGCTTCAGCAGCAGATGTGATATCCCCCATTTTAAGCAAATAGGAATTTAGAGTATCAGGACTATATGGTTTCTTATCAAGAAGATAGTCTTTGACAAGTCGATGGATGATATCATCCGGATAGCGTCTGATTGGAGAAGTAAAATGGCAATAATAAGGTTCAGCTAAGCCAAAATGACCTAATGCTTCTGGGGAATATTTGGCCTTTGCCATGGCACGTAGCATCATATAGGAAACCACGGAACGCATGTTCTCATCTTGGATAGTTTCCAAGAAGGAATTGAGTCTTGCTCCTGAAACATCTTTTTCTCTTGGGAAAACACTAAGGGATTTAGGACTCATCTTTTTGATAAAATCTTTGAAAGATGATAATTTATCCATTGGTGGGAATTCATGAACACGGTAAAGGACGGGAATGTTATGTTTCTTGAGAAGTTTTGCGACTTCACAGTTTGCGACAATCATGAAATCTTCAATCATCATTTCCGCTTTTCCCTGAACCTGTTTCTTTACATCCGTCGGATTTCCGTTCTCATCCAATTTGAATTTCAGTTCAGTTGATTCAAGCTTCAGTGCTCCCTGAAGTGAACGCCTTCTTCGGATTTTCTGCGCACATTCCAGAAGAATGCGAAGAACTTCTTGAATAGGCTCAGAATATTCTGTTGTTCCATTATCAAAGAACTGATTGACCTTCTCATAGGTCAGTCTTCCATGAGAACGAATCACAGAGCGAACAACTTTCGATGCAAATACATTGCCCATAGAATCCATTTCCATGATTACAGTAAGAGTCAGTCTGTCGACTTCCGGATTCAATGAACAGATACCATTGCTGAGTTCAAACGGAATCATTGGAACAACACGATCTGCAGTATAAATAGAAGTTCCACGATTAACCGCTTCACTGTCCAAAGCGGAATTCGGCTTCATATAATGAGTAACATCGGCAATATGAACCATGGCTTCATATCCATTGTTGACTCTTCGAATGGAAACAGCGTCATCAAAATCCTTTGAATCATTTCCATCAATGGTCACAACACATTCATTTCGATAATCTTCTCGTCCGTTATATTCTTCGACGGAAAGAGTCTGTGGAATGGACTTTGCCTCTTCCAACACTTGTTCGGGAAAATCAATTGGAGCATCATGTTCAGCGATGATCATTTTTATATCAGAGCCTACTTCGGATGCATGAACTAGAATCTTGACGACTTTGACAGTAAATACTTGTCCGGAATAACTTAAAATCTTAGCTTCGACCAAGTCTCCCTGATGAAGCTCCAATCCTTCCTCTTTTTTAGAGACAAGAATATCCTTGCCGCATTCATTAAGATAATCCAAAACAATACTCTCTCTTCCAAGAGCATCCAAAGAATATCTTCCACGGAAGGTATCCACAGGTTTTAGATAATCGATTCCATGATATAATCCTTGGACCTGTTTGACATAAAGATAATCCCCTACGAGAAGACCATCGGATTCATCTCCGGAAATTTTGATTTCCTCATGTTCCGGAATCGTTTCTAAAACAACAAAATTTCTCTTCTTGAGAGTAACTGTTGCAAGTTTGATTCCCTGGTCCTTGATAAGATAATAGTTATTCCCGTGAATTCCGACAATTCCCTGATAGAGAAGGTGATTTATCGTTTCCTCAAAATCCTTTTTCTCTTCATTTGTCGCAATGGACAGTTTGTGCATCAGTGCTTTTTTATCGACAAATGCACCTTTCAGCTGTTTGATAATTTCGTTTTCGTTCATTTCAAAAAATTAAAAGGGGAAAGAATTTATCTATCCCCTAGTCCTCAAATCATTAATGGATGTAATCTGCCAGGATTGCCGTGATGAAAAATGCAATCGTGAAGACAGCGGTGATAATCGTCATGATCTTATCAGCGCCTCTTTCCTTAGTACGGGTGAAAATATTCATTTTCGTTCCACCCATAACGGCAGCAGATGCGCCTTCGGATTTTCCGGATTGAAGAAGAACAATGATGATCATGATGAAGGATAGTACTAAAAGTACAATTTCAGCAGCAGATGTGCTGGATGCCAAAGTTATTATATTCATATTCTTTGATTCCTTAACTTATATAGTATAAAGATTCTTGTCAATTTTTACAAGGAACAGAAATCAAGTTTTTTCATCTTTAATCGCTTTCTTTTCAGCAGTCTTCCAAAATCCGATTAAGAACCGGAAATCATGACCTTTTTGACAAGCACAGAAGGTAAATAGATACCACCTTGATATTCAATATCCGATCCCAGTTCCTCGACATTCATCATCAGATCTTTGATGTTCCCGGATACCGTTATCATACTGACTGGCCTTGCCACTTTACCTTGTTCAATAAGATAGCCGAAGCAAGGAAGAGAAAAATCAAGAGTCTGACCATCCAAACCCGATCCCATGCCGGATAATCCCACAATATAGATTCCATCTTTCATTTCTTCGAAAAGTTCATTCCTGGTTTTCTTGCCCGGATCAACGGTAAGAAGCTGAGCACCAGCATTTCCGTCCCCCACAGAACAGCCATTTGATATGGTTTTAGAATCGTAAGCAGATTCCAGTGACTTGAAGTAAGTCATAAGTTCGCCTTGCTTGATAAAGCAAAAGTCTTCTGTAGGATATCCATCTGAATCATAGGATAAAGCAGACAAGGAAATCTTGTGGGGATTGTTATAAATAGTAAAACAGGAAGAAACGACTTGGCACCCTATTTTGTGTTCAAACAGAGAGAGACCTTTATTTACCGCTTTCTGATTGAAATGAGTCGTAAATGCCGAAAGAAGTCCCGAAAATGTATAAGGAGAAAATACCGCTTTGCATTTTCGGCTAGAGCAAGATGAAGAGCCGAGAAAATCCAATGATTTCTTTACGGTCTTGTTTATGGTTTTGTTCGCCTTGACCAAAAGATCCTCCAATGAAAGACCGGATTCTGCTCCACCACTTTCACTTCTCCGGTTTCCCTTTTCATCTTTGGAATGGATAACAAGTCCTAAGCTGTAGACTTTGAAATTCTTGGAAACTTTCATGCCCAGCGAATCCGCCATCTTGGATTGCATTTCGAATTTTTGGATTTCGATTTCAACGTTTTCAATCCTCGAATCCATTTTCTTGATTTTTGGATAAAGGTCCAAACAGGCTTTCTTGATTTCATTCAATGTGGAGTCGATGAATGTACCATCGGCATATTTGACTTTTTTGTATTTCAATCCGCCAGGGCAATAATATGCATCCTTATACTTCTTTCCATATTTAGCATTTTTGACGATATTGTCTGTAAGATATTCCGGAGTTTCTTTATCTACGATATCCGTAGAACAATAGGCGATTTTCCCTTTATAGGTTCCTTTACAGACAATGGAATGGGTTTCACCGATTTGTTGACTCTCTACGACATCATTGAAAGTATCTACAGTAGTTTCGTGATTTTCGTAATAGGCAATTTGGAACGGAGTAATCCCTTTTTCTTCTGCGAGTTTGAAATATTCATCAAATGAGACTCTCATAATTGTCCTCCTTGACCACCGACAAGGATTTTGGAAACTAAGATTGTCGGTTGACCAGTTTCAACCTCGATTGAACCACTATCCGAAGAACAAAATCCTGGTTCTCTTCGGCCGTCATCCGCAATCATTGTAATTCGTTTTAGGATTTCATACCCATACCCAACAAATGTTGTCGGTTTTATCATCTTGGTTATCTTACCATCTTCAATTAGATAGGCCGTATCACTGGTAAAAACAAATTGATCTGTATTGGGATTCACCTGACCACCTGTGAAATCTTCGCAATAGATTCCGAATTTAACAGATTTGATGATGTCTTCTTTTTTGGAGATTCCATTAGCAATGTAGGTGTTTGTCATTCTAGTGGTAGGTGGGAAAAGATAACTTTCTCTTCTTGCACTTCCAGTAGGTTTATATCCATTCCCCATCCGTTTTGCCGTATACTTATCCAACATATAAGAAACAAGAACGCCGTCTTTAATCAACTGATTCTTCGTGGTTTGGTTTCCTTCATCATCTACAGATAATGTTCCCCATCCATTTTCAATCGTTCCATCGTCATATGCGTTGACAATATCAGAAGCAATTTTAGTTGACATTTTATCTGCAAAAGGAGAAGTCTTGTTCGAAATAGCACATCCTTCAAGCGGATGACCGCAAGCCTCATGAAACAATACGCCACCTGATCCAGCACCCAATACAACGGGGAATTCACCACTCGGTCCATCTATAGCTGATTGTAAAGCAATGGAGATTTTTGCAGCATTGAGGCACATCTTTTCAAAATCCGTCTCATCTAGAAGTTCTAGGCCTTTACTTAGTCCTTTATGCTTATAACTCGATTTCAAAGACTCTCCTCTTTTGGATACAACATTACATACTAATCTTGTCCGAATCCGGTCATCTTGAGTCATGATAGAATCGGAATTATAAATTTCAACATGTTCTTGAGTCTCGCAAAGTCCTGTTGTTACCTGTTCGATTTCTTCCGAATAAGAGTAGGCAGCCTTTTCTCCCCGGAGAAGATATCGGAAGATTTTACTTTCATTCAAAAACGAAAAAGGCTTCTCTATCGGTGACCTTACCGGATACTGTTTTTTTACGAGTTTGTTTACAGTTTTCTTCCTATCACCCTGGAATGCCTCAGCCAATTTTCTTGCAAGAGAAACCATGGCTGCCTTTGTAATATAAGGCGTATATCCATAAACAACCTCGTCATCCTTGATAATACGAATTCCTATTCCTCTCGTTCTTGTGATATCAACACCCTGATTTTTCTTATACTTTCTGGTATAAGTTCTTCCCATCGCATCTTGATAATAGATTTCACTATAGTCTGCACCGGTTTTCAAACATTCGTTCAGCACTTCAAGCGCTGATTTTGCATTTAATATCATCATTGCCTCCGAGTCTTCGTCAGTTGTTGTTTTCCTTTCAATAGAGAGGAACCAAAATAAGAAATGTAAGATCGAATAAAACCAATGAAAATCTTTTTATTCGGTGATTTCCTTACGGCATTCGAGAAAGAAAGGAAGAAATCTATCGGTGAATCGAAAATTTTTCTAGGATCATCGATTCCAAGTTTTCTGATTGTCTGAAAGAAGAAAGAAAAGAATTCCTTTCGGACACTTAAATCACCTAAATAATCATCAAATAGTTTCTCGTTTGTACCCGCTATGGTTTTAGACATCTGCGAAATACTATCAGCTCTAACAAAATGGTCCCCGGAAACCTTCCAATTCATGATGTAATGGGAGCCGATGAAATCTCCTTTCATGGCGCTTTCAACCACATAACTAGGAGTCTCATGAGAGAGCAGCATTCCGACCATTTCTTCATCAGGAATAATATGGACGATTTTTTTCTGGATTCTTTTATGACCGATAAAATCAGCCATATCTTTCAAAAGACCCGGTCCGTCAAAGCTGAATACGTTAAGTAGTCTTTCATCATCCTTTTCATTTAAAAGAGAAGCGGCGAAAACGGCAAAATTCCCACCTTTGGAGTGTCCTACTACTTCAAATTTGAATGTTGGATATTCGAGATACGCTTCCTGTAAAAATGTCGCTGCCAATTTTTGTCCACTGATATTGCTATAACATGCAAGATCAGCATTCTCTTCCCATCCAGTAATGGAAAAATCGGTACCACGATAGCTGATTACACTGATACCATTCGGTAGAATAAATTGAATTCCATAAAATTGTATTTTTTCTGTAACAGAATCGATTTTAGAAATTTTTGATACAATGACATCTTTATATCTTGGTGATGACATGACAGTCAAAGCAAAGGCATCATCGCCTTTAAGACAATATTCATTATTATCAATTCGAACAGTCGAAAGATACTGACAGAGAACCGACTGTAACCTGTCAGCAAAAAAAGTTTCATTGATCGGCATGCACTTTTCCAACTCAATATAAGCAAGTTGAGCAAACACGGCAGCATCCATGTCGAAAAAAGGAACCTCCTCAAAGGAGGAGATTCCATAATCGTAAATATAATCCAGAATGTTACTGAATTCCTTTTTACGACCGTTCATCATTAAGCCTTTCTCTTCAAAGTCGGGAAGATAAGAACATCACGGATTGAATCCGTCTCGCAGAAAAACATGCAAAGACGATCAATACCATATCCGATACCACCGGCCGGCGGCATACCATATTCAAGAGCTTCGCAGAAGTCTTCATCAACTTCGCATGCCTCATCGTTACCTTTTCTCTTTTCCTCAACCTGTTCTTCGAATCTAGATCTCTGGTCGATTGGATCGTTGAGTTCAGTAAAGGCATTGCACATTTCATGAGTAGAGATGTACATTTCGAATCTTTGTGTAAAACGAGGATCAGAAGGATCCTTCTTTGCAAGAGGCGAAATATCAACAGGATGCTGGCAAACAAAAGTCGGTTGAACTAGATCGGCTTCGCAGAACTTTTCGAAGAAAGCATTAAGGACATGTCCCCAAAGGAAATGAGGCTCGACTTCGACGTCGAATTTCTTAGCAATCTCTTTAGCTTCTTCCAAAGACTGAATGTTATAAAAATCGACTCCAGTCTTATCTTTAACGGCCTGAGCCATATTGACCTTCTTGAATGGTTTAGAAAGATCGATATCATATCCAAGCCAATGGAATTGTTCTTTTCCGACAACTTCCTTGGCAAGATAGTGGAAGAGGTCCTCTGTCATTTTCATCATATCATCCAAGTTTCCAAAAGCTTGATAAGCTTCCATTGTTGTAAACTCTGGATTATGAGTAGTATCAATACCTTCATTTCTGAATTGGCGGCCAATTTCATAGACTCTTTCCATTCCACCGACAAGAAGTCTCTTTAAAGACAATTCTGTTGCAATTCTAAGATAGAAATCTTGATCCAAAGCGTTGAAATGAGTGATAAACGGTCTAGCATTTGCTCCACCAAGAATAGGACTGAGAATTGGGGTTTCGACTTCGACATAGCCAAGCGAATCCATGAAATTACGGATTCCTCTGACAATTTTCGGTCTCATGAATGCGATTCTCTTGGAATCTTCATTAACAATCAAATCAACATAACGATGACGACGTCTATCTTCCGGATCAGTCAATCCATGGAATTTATCCGGTAAGGGACGGAGAGCCTTGACAAGATGCGTATACTTTTCGACACGAATCGTGATTTCGCCGGTCTTTGTCTTCATCATGATACCGAAAATACCGCAGATGTCGCCCAAATCAGCCATCTTGAACAATTTGTAATTGTCATCTCCGACAACATCCTGGCGGATATAGCACTGAATTTTACCGGTCTTATCCTGCAAGGTGAAGAAGGAAGCCTTTCCCATTTTTCTGAGAAGAACGATTCTTCCTGCAATTCGTACTTTGGCATCCTCTTTGACCTCTTCGTTTGCAAGGTCCTTATACTGTTCCTTCAGTCCGCAAGCTGTAGAATCTACTTCATAGCGCTGACCGAACGGGTCCAATCCCATTTCACGATAGACCGCAAGTTTTTCACGGCGGTGCTGTTCCTGATCATTCAGCTGTTTTTCATAGGTTGCATTATCAACCTGTTGATTCTTCTGTTCCATAAGAAACCACCTTTCCTAAATTTTCCCGCATTAAAACCGGGAACGCATTAATATTATATATGAAACTGGCTTAACTAGTTAATTTTGTTATGAGAAATTAGGGTCAATTTTCTATTTTTCGTTTATACCGCTTAGAAAATCGCTATTGGAATCATCAAAGTCGATAACGAGATAGGTTTTCTTTTGATATAATCCGTTCGTATATTTTTGGATTTTTTCCCGAATTTCTTTATGCTTTTCATCATTGTCAAGGGCCTTGGGAACGACTAAATCAAAAACCAAATTATCAAACGTTTTTGCCGGAATGATTCGAAAATCATGCATCGTGATTTCCTTGGAAATTTCACTTAATCCTTTCAAAACCGCTTTTTTATAACCATCCGTCTGCGGATTGTCCAGAATAATCGGATCCATATGAATAGTCAAGTGGACCTGGTATTTCCCAAGGACTTCTCTTTCAATGATATCAATTTGTTCATGGGCATCTTGAACCGTCTTTCGTCCATCAACTTCTACATGAAGTGAAGCATATACTGCTTGACCATAGGTATGCATAACAAGGTCGTGTATTCCGTAAATACCTTTTTGTTTGGAAACAAAAGATGCTATTTCCCGAATAAGTTCTTCTTTTGGCTTTTCTCCAATAAGGATATCGGCAGCATCCTTTATAATTCCAACACCGGATATAATAACCAAGGCACTTACAGCTAAGGTAAAGAAACAATCAATATTAAACTTGGAAAACCAAGTAATCAGCACTCCAACAATAACAAGGACTGTAGAAATGACATCATTACGACTATCTTTAGATAATGCTTCCAATTGAATGGAATCAATTCTTTTTCCCAGCGAGTGATAGAGAAACGATTGCATCAATTTCATCATTACTGAAAGAGCAAGGATAAGTAAAGTAACAGCAAACAAGGCAGCATTTACTGACCCGTCTTGTGCAATAAAAGTCTTATCGACTTCAGGCATTCCTGTTTCCTTGATTGATTTAATGAATGCAGCAAAACTAAGATAGCCTTGATAAAGCATAACCATTCCAAGACCGATAATGACACAGGCAATAACAATCGAAATGATGTATTCTACTCTTTGGTGTCCAAAAGGATGTTCTTTGTCCGCTCCTTTTCCAGCCAATTTAAAGCCGAAAATCGATAGAAAGTTATTGCCGAAGTCGCTGAGATTATTTACAGCATCAGCCAAAATAGACGGCATGGAAAGGAAAATCCCGACGATGATTTTCATCACGAAAAGCAATAAATTCGATACCAACCCAAAAAAAGAACCAAATAGTCCGTATCGTTCTCGGACCTCTTTTTTCTCTGTATGTTGATAATCTTTCACAAAGTGTCTCAATAAAAAATTCATCATATATTTTATGTTTCCTTAGGGAAATCTCCCAGTTAAGTCTATAATATCCATGATATGAAAACAAACAATAAATACCTTGACCTATATGAGCTAATGAACGAAAAGCTTCTGAAGCAGGAACAGAAGGTCATTTCCTGCCTATCTCTTCTTCTCAGCATGAAAAACGAGCTACGCTTCAAGGACGATAAATCCGAAGAAGAGAGACTGAGCGAAGATGCTGTATCCAGAATCACGGACAGTCAATCCATCCTTTATCCTCTTCTGGATTCCGTTCATGATGATTCCACTCTTGAAGAGATTCTTCTTTCCAGCGGTTTGTTTACCCTTCCACTAGCCAATGACATCATCGCCATCTATCATTATAGGGATGAAAACAGAAATTCTAGACTTCCTCTCTTTGATTATTCCTCCTCGGACAAAAGCAATTATCTCGATAATTCTCTTCTGTTCCTTCAAAGACTTGTTGCCATCTCAAGAGTTCGCTGCTTTTTGGAAGAAATCATAAGTGGTATTGAACAATATGGTGTCGAATGTTATCTTGTTGTTGACGATCAAGAAGATAATGCCGACATACTATCAACCAAAGAAGGAGTGTTCAAAGCTCCTGACGAAATGGAAGCCAAGGATTGCATCAATGAGCTTTTGATCGAGATGCTGCCTCATGACGAGGACTCAGATGAGGAAAGAGAGGATAAGTTGCAAATACTTGCCGTATTGACACAATTAGGAAAATATAGAGGAAAATCAAAATGAAAGACACGTTACCGAAAATCGAAACGCCTGAAGTTGCAAAGATGGAGATGAAGGAAGAATACTTTGCCTTTCTTGATGTTGCTAGTAAATTTGCTGCACTTTCATCCTATTATAGTCTATCGGAAAACTCAGGGACTCCAGTTTATAGCGGATTCAGCAAAGATTATTTTGCCACATTGGAAAAACTGAAACTTGCAACCAAAGAAGATTTCTTCTATATCATGGCAAAAAGCTGTGCCCTATATCTCGGTTATATCGGAGAAATGTGGGATGCCATCGAAGAATACAAGGCAATTCTGACAAGAGACAATACCGGTATTTCCGACTACGATGTCTCCTATGACTATCTTACCATAAAGGATACCTTCACTGACTTTATCCACAGCCTGAACGAAATCAACCAGATCATTCTTTCCAACAAGAGCATCGAAACCCATCCAGGAAGCAAAAACTATGATTTGGATAAAGCACAACAGGAAAAGATAAATCCGGAAGAGTAATTAAAGCATCGATTCTTTTATGATTCTCTTGAGGTGGTTTCCATTGATCACCTCTTTTCTTATATCCAGAATATTCTTCTTCATTTCTAGAAATCTTTCTTCGCTTACGGAATCCAAAATCTTTGCTGCCTCATCCAAAGAGTTCACAGCAATGCCCAATTTCTTTTCTTCGACGAATTTGGAAATCGGCGATTTCTTCCAAACAATAACCGGCTTATCGGTTGCCATGTAAAGCCCGAACTTATGCGATGCGTTTATTTTCAGATACTTACCATAGTTTCCCGTGCAAGTCCTAGGGCTTTTTCCATCCCAGACAAGTCCCCATTTTCCATCAAGTACTTGGACCAATTCTTCGGGAGTATATTCCCCACAGAACTCGCCTTTGTAATTTTTGGCCATGCCTTTTCCATAGAGATTAAAACCGTCCTTCAGCAGTTTTTCCGGAATTTTAGACAAGAAAGTAGACTTGGCCAGATTGCCGGCAAAACAGACTCGAGCCTTATTATTTTGGTTGATTTCATCTCTGCAAAGATAATCCCAATACTGATAATTGACCCTCTTGATAGTAGGAGAAACTTTCAACTGTTTCAAAAGACAATCATCCATTTCTTCCGTAGCAGAAATCATGCAATAACTTAAATCCAACGATTGACTATCCGTCATATTGACAAACGGAAGTTGAAATCGAATTCCATCTAAATCATGAATAAAGAAAATAACCTTGATTCCTAAAACTTTTGCATAACTGACAATCTTTCCAAATCCGATAAATTTGATGGCAAAAGGAAAATCCATAAACAAAAAATCGTCTTTTTTGCATTTTGTGGAAAGACAATCTAACACCTTATTCACATATTCACCTAAAATTTCGTTGTTTTTCCCAAAATACTTTACCTTTCTATTATCCAAGGTAACAATATCATCCAAAAGAGGAGAGAAGCCTAATTCCGTATAAATATGGAAAAGGTCATCTCTAGATTTATTCAATGCATTATATCCGACATGGACTACATGAAAGTCCGGAAGAAAAAATACACTCATTTATTCACCTGCGTTTTCCAAATAGAAATCTTTGATATTCTGATAGAGTTTTGCCATAGAGGGATACATCTTCAAATAAACTTTCCGATAAAGATCATCATAGATCCGGTGATTTTCCGCATTAGGTTTTACCACCATTCCTTGTTTCACCATGTTTTCACAAGCTTCTTTTGGGCAACTGAATGTCCCATCGGCCAAGAAGACGCTCATTGCCCCTCCAATGGTTGAGGATTCCGTCAATGCAGACTGTCTTACTTCAATACCGAAAACATCTGCGATGATTTTTAACATCGTGAGATTTCTGGATCCTCCACCGCTGACAACAAGATAATCTGGCATTGTCTTTGTTTTACGAATAATTTCTTCCAACCCTTCTCGTAAGGCAAAAGCTATACCTTCCAAAATAGCACGATAGATATGGAATCTTGTATGTACTGCGGAAAATCCGACTATACTGCCTTTTGCATTAGGACGCTTAAGTCCCGGTCCCCAATAAGGCTGAAGGACAAGTCCATCAGAGCCAGGTTTGATTTTCTCTATCTGTTTTTCAAGATAATCTTCTAGACTTATACCGCATTTCTCTGCATCCACTCTATCCTGCGAGGCGAACTGCTCTTCAAACCAAGTGATCATCCAAAGTCCGCGATAAACTTGAATTTCCAAATCATAACTTCCTTTATAGGGTGCCTGATAAGATGGTAAGAACGTTTCGGGCTCCGAATATTTCTGATCGACAACATCGATGGTACAAGCTGTTCCCAAAGAAATAGAAGCTTGTCTTTTATCAATACATCCATTCCCAAAAGTCTCACAGGCTTTGTCACTTCCGGAAGCATA
>DHKM01000043.1 GCA_002404835.1 Caryophanales bacterium UBA4694
TCACAAATTCATAGTACTAGGTATTGTATATGAAACGGAAAAACATCATCGGAATGATTCTTATAATGCCACTTATTGTTTCCTGTCAAAAGGAAGCAAATCAAACCACCAATTCTGACATCAGAAGTTCAACTTTCCCATCTCAGAATAGCAAAAGCTCTGGAAATTACTCTGAGAGGGAATACACAAGTGATGAGTTATGTTCTATAAACCATTATTCCTATATTCCTGGACAATGTCCAATCACAGATGTCAGAGAATATACAATGCTTTGGATGCCTAAAATCTACACAGAAACGTTTCCACGTAAGGATGACTTGAATTTCCGTATTTCTGTTACGTATTTTGCGGAAGAAAAATGTATGGATCCTTCTTTGCTTTATAATTCATCTCCGCTTGTCTTCCAATATAGTTTTGCCGATGAAGCATATGGCAAGGAAGTGAAGCAGGGAAAGCCGTTCTGCATTCAACCTATGACAAAGGAATTCGTAGACGATCATTTTGATTTTGGATATTCAGGAGAATGCCCGATTCCCTCCAGCTGTTATGCAATCAAAGCCAAAATACCGGTTGCTGATTTCCTGAGCGAAATGAAAGACAGCCACTATGTAAATATTTCCCTGGTTCCCAATGCCAAGGCAGATGGCTACCAATATGACGCGAACAAGAACCGGAGAGAATATTTGGAATTTGATGAATTCGCCCGAGGATTCTGGAGTTTTGAAGTGACCGTGTCTGAAACCGAAATCAAATTGGTGAATGTTGCATATCCCGATTCAAATATCATGTTCTAGCATTTGTTTGAATGGATTGCTTTGACTAAAACCTGTTTTCTGCAATAAACAAATACGTGTTCTTCATTTCAGGCTTGCTTCTTTATGGATTTGCAAAAGAGATGATCAAACCAAAGGAAAAGGATCTATTCCATCCTTAAGGAAGTAACCTTAACATCCGAATATGGGATTAAGAAAAACCAAAAGTAAGTCATTCAGAAAGTTGTCTGTAGTATCTTTTTAGTGACTATATTACAAATTAGTGCGTACTTTTCAGAAAGATTCTTTTCCGTATAATAAAATCACAATCCAAAAGGATTCGGAAAGGAAAAACAAAAATGAAAGTACTTGTCGTAGCTTCAAACGGAAGAGTCGGAAAACTTGTTGTCAAGAATGCCTTAAAGAAAGGATTCGATGTTACTGGATCAGGAAAGGGAGAGAATCTGTCTGAGGCAGGAAATTACATTCAAAAAAATGCATTGGACCTTACCAAGGAAGAAGTATCCGGATTCGATGCCGTCATCGACTGCGCCGGCGGATGGGATAAAAAGACCATCAACAACATCCCTAATGTCATGATCCATCTCGCCAATATTCTAGAAGGAACTAAAACCAGACTGTATGTAGTCGGCGGTGCCGGAAGCCTCTTCGTCAATTCGGAGAGAACCATCACGGTCGATATGGGAAAGGATTTCCCGGATTCCTGGAAGCCCCTTTCCAGTGCACATGGAAAAGGTCTTGCCTATTTGAGACAGGCAAAGGATCTCAACTGGATCTATATCTCTCCTGCCTGCAATTTCGTTGCAGACGGAGAAGAAACCGGGACATACAAACTCGGCGGAGAGAATATGATTCTGAATTCCAAAGGTGAAAGCACCATTTCCTACGCTGATTATGCTATTGCACTTGTCGACGTCCTTGAAAGCGGGAAATACAACAAAGAAAGAATCAGTGTTGTTTCTCTCTAATCTCCTTGCTTCCATGGTAAACTATTGGAAAACAGAAAAACCATGGAGGATTTATGATGATTGATTACAACAACCTTCCGAAATGTCCCGTCCAGACGACACTGGATTTCATCTCCGACAAATGGAAAATCCTGATCCTCCGGGATCTGATGGAAGGAACAAAAAGATTCAGTGAACTCAAACGTTCCCTTGCTCCTGTCACTCAGAAGATGTTGACTCAGCAGCTAAGAGAAATGGAAGAAGATGGACTGGTCCACAGAGAAGTCTATCCTGTCGTTCCACCAAAAGTGGAATACTCGTTGACCCCACTTGGAAAGTCACTCAAGCCAGTCATCGATGCCATGAAAGAGTGGGGAACAGAATTCAAGAAACAATACGAGAAATAGGGTTCCAACATTGACTATCAGAATAAAATCCTAAAATCAGAGAAGGATGCCAAATCCGCAGTGACAGCTTTTTTCATTCTAAACTTTTCATAGTTTATAACTACCATCATTTTAAAAGCTAGAATACCTGAATTTAATCACATCTCCTATCCTGTTTCTATCGACACCAGAGACATTCCATTCCAAAATGGCTCAAGGAAAACTCCTTGGGCCATTTTGATTTTTTTCCTTTCACCTATCTCAAAGGCTAATTCTGCGCAGTTGATTTCGTAATCGACCTTTTTCTATTATATTTTAGAATCACCTCCAATATTTTCATTGGATCCACTCCATTCAAACAATCCGCTTTGATTGGCAGTTTTCAAAAAAATGTTACTATCTTTCTTGATCCATAGTTCTCTATACAATGTTTTGCTACTTGCAAAAGTATAATTCCCGTTCTTGATTACAAATAAGGAGTTGCATCTTAAAAATATACTTATTTTTCATTCAACCTTTTCTTTTTTTCTAAAGAATACAAAGAAATTCATCAAAGCCAAGGCAATAACAATCAAAGCAACAACGGCTATGATTATTATCTTATAGATGGCAAAACCGGTAGAAACAGTTGCACCATCCAAGAGAGGATACATTGCATTTGACCTGCTGATGGTATACAAAATGGATTTTGCTGCCCTTTGGAGCTGTACCATGATGGCATTGGTTTTATTGGAAAACAAGCCATATGTGGATAACATAGCATCCCCACCGGCAAACAAAGCCTGAATCATAAGGTTCTCATCATACGCAAGGTAATCCGTGATCACCATACCCTTGAACCCCCACTCATTCTTTAGAAGTTTTGTGATGAGGTTATAATTTCCGACTGCAGCAGTGACACCGATACAATTCAAGGAAGTCATCAAGGCAGTTGCCTTACCTTCCTTCACGGAAATTTCAAACGGCTTAAGATAGATTTCACGCATCGTCTGCTCATCCGCCCAAGTATGAAGTGTCATACCTCTGTTTGTATCCTGTTCATTGAGAGCAAAATGCTTGATAAAACAGTACAGACCTTTTTTTGCCGCTCCAGCTACCACATTAGCACCCATCTTTCCTGCAAGAAGACCGTCTTCGGAATAATATTCGAAGTTTCTTCCACCAAATGGGGAACGATGTGTATCCATACCAGGAGCATACCATCCTGTGACATTTCCATGCAATGCATCTTCACCTACCATTTCTCCAAAACGATTGGCCAGTTCCTGGTTCCAAGTACAAGCCAGAACATTCTCGGTAGGATATCAATATGCCTTCAAGCTGGATGCACCGCCGACAAAGGACTGAAGTCCGGCAGGACCATCTGTATCCTTTCCGACCGGTTTTCCGATATTCTCGATTGTTATTGTGGAATATCCTGCAGTTGAAAACAATTTCTGCAGATCCGCTTTTGAAATCTCTTCTACCAAAGTCATCCATTTCTCATCATCGAATTCCGTTTCCACAAGATACTTAAGCTGAAGCGTATTACCACTTTTCGTCGTGGGTGTGCCAGGATCTTTCGAATACTCAGGATTCAAGCTTGCTTCCGCTCCGATTTTCTTTGCCTGCTGAAGGTCTTTTTCGGAAAGAGAAAGATTGGATACCTTAAGCGAATCCGTCTTCGTCCAATCGTCTCTAGAAAGGACTGTCATCCCATCATATTTGGCATCGTCAAATAAGTTGGTTATTTTTGTTCCTGTTTCTGCATCATGTGAATATGAATCACTATCCGTAGAAGCCTGTGTGTATTTCACAGAAATATTCTTTGAATCTACTGTACAACCTTTTTCCTTTAAAACGGAATTTACGGCATCATGGCTATCTTTAGCCAAGGTAAGATAATAGTCTCCTGCCTCTAGGACATAGGATTTTACGTCTTGGTAATCGTAACTTGCCATTTCAGATTTCGGCATCGTTATTTTGATTGTTTCGCTACTACCAGGTTCAATGATTCCGGTCTTTGCAAAACCACCGAGCTCGATTTCAGATTTTTGGATTTTCGTTGTGCCATGAATATAAGGAGAGCTGAAATAAAGTCCAACCGCATCCTTACCGGCTACTTTGCCTGTATTGGTTACTTTGACCGATGCAATAAAGGAATCACTTTCAGCATCGAAGGTAATGGAGGCATCGGACCATTCAAAATCTGTATAGCTCATTCCATATCCGAAAGGATATGCAACAGTTGAATCATAATCGAACGTTCCGACATTTTCCGCATTTTGCACCTTATCAGCGTATCTCGTCTCATAATAACGATATCCAACATAGATTCCCTCAGAATAGACAACATAATTATAGTCTGTACTGTTGCTATAAATGAAATCGCCAAAATTTTGACTAGATGGAGCAGAGAAATCATCATAGACAAGCGTGTCGTTCAGGTGTCCGGATGGATTGATTTCTCCATTCAGGATTTTTCCGATTCCGGAAAGTCCACCCAATCCAACTCCTCCGATAAGAAGACAGGAATCGATATCATAGTCCTTCAGAAATCCCATCTCGAAATCGTTATTGGTATTTAGAAGGACAATTGTCTTCTTGAAAGATGAAGTGACCATGGAAAGCAGATCTTTTTCATCCTGATTGAGTTCAAGATAATGTTCTTCTTTCTTTCCACCATACAAATCCATCTGCATCGGAAGATCTCCACCTTCTCCTCCCGTCCTGGAGATGACGACAATGGCAGCATCATTATAGGCATTCAATGAATCCTTGACGGCCGCAGTATATTTTTCCTGCGGGCATTCATTGATAGACCAGTCTGTTTTTGTATTGCCGCCTGCAAGGGCCGGCGCATTTCCAAGTGATTTCACTCCATTGTCGAGATAGAAGTCCCATAATGTCTGGTTCACCTCAAAAGACGATTCTTCAAGAACCTCTTTCAAGTTTTTTTCCGGATTTCCGATAGAACCAGAGCCGGAACCAGAAGCTAGAATTTCATGGGCGTGCTGTCCGAAAACAGAAACTTTGGAATTCTTGGATAGGGGAAGCGCATTGTTGCTGTTTTTAAGAAGAACAGCGCCTTCACCCTCTATTTCGACAGAGATATCCTTTCTGGCCTGGTCCAATTCCTCCGCAGTTTTGTATTTCGTGTACTCTTTCTGGGAAGCAGAATTCCCACCTATTGTTCCAAGGTGAAGAGTCAGAATCGGATCAAAGATGGACCCGCATACAATAGCTCCGGTAATGATTCCAACACCAAGGACGTCGAAGAGACAGGAAAGAACGATTTTCTTTGAAGCCATATCGTATCACTCTTCTTCGGTAAGGCTGAAGCCTTCGAAGGATAGACTTCCGTCTTTGACGGTGACGTTCATCGAACTGTTATTGGATCCATTGTTCTTAAGATAAGGAGTATAGAAGAAATCCAGCTTCTTCGCATCATCCTTCTCTGTGCCTTTGCCGGCTTCGAAAGGAATGCATCCAATCGGATTAAGAATTTCATAATAGATGCCCCAATCGATGCTATATTCCACACCGGTAGCGGGAGCTAAAGTATAAGTCTCTTCCTTATTATCTTTGACCTCTCCCTTGAAAACGAACTTGAGTTCCAATGCCTTCACTTCATTGTTGTTGGAATCCTTGACCGGATTTCCGGATTCATCCTTGGAAATAGAATAATAGTCCTTTGTAAATGTGTAAGTCTTGGATTTCATATCAACGTCCAAAGAAAGATCCGTGACAGCTCCGATCATGGATGAAATCTGAGAGTTTAAAACCCCATTACCTGCGGAAGTCATAACATCCACGGTAGCCTTTCCACTTGCATTCTTTGCTCCGCATCCGGTAAGAAGGACGCAAGTCAATACTAAAGACGAGATACTGAAGATTCTGTTTTTCATATTTTCCCCTTTCAAGTGCTTTAAAAGCCCTTTCATCATAAAAGAAAGGAATGAAAAACAAAGAACCATCACCTAATCGGTTGAAAATCTTCCTCAGGTTACATCAACGGAAGAAAAGAAAATTGAGAATAAAAGTCCCCTTTTCCCATTGGAAGGAACAGACTCCTCCATATTTTTCGACAATCGATTTTATGCTTTTTGTACCAAACCCATGATACTCCTTCGCTTTCGATGTCATAGGAAGTCCATCACCTCCAAACAAGGGTTTATTGCTGCAATAATTCTCTATCGTCACAGACAGAATAGAATCCTTTTCCTGGGAAACAACATGGACAAACCTCACTTCCTTGTCTTCTTTGGTTTCTTGCTCTATGGCATTGTCCAAAGCATTTCCAAACAGGGAAGTCATATCGGAAACCGAAAGAAAATCCATTTTCTTTCCATCTAGCATAACGACAAACTGGATATCATTCACATCGCAAACCAAAGCCTTCTGCTGAAGAAGAGAATCCAAAACACGGTTTCCGGTATTCATATGAGTATCATAGATAGAAACAACATCCAGAAGCTCCTTCTTGAATTCAGAATCAAGAGAAGCCTGACTTGCCTTGCCGGAAATCTGATGTCTGAGATCATGTACCTTTATATTGATGGTCTCCATGTTCTTATTCATCATTTCCGTCTGTTTCCTGTAGGCCTCATCAAAGTTCTCCAGAGCCTTCTTTTCGTTAAGATCTTTTCCCCAGACCAACATAAAATGCTGAACAAACAAAAGTACGAGACAAAACAAGAATTCTACGGCATAGAAGAAAAAAGAGACAGTCTTATTTCCGGAAGATGAGACCATAACGTTGGTCTGAAAGAACATGAGAATAGCCATCGAAAAAAAGAAAATAACCGAGATGAACGAATTTAATGTTTTATAGTCCTCTTTTCTAAAACGGAAGAAGGGAATAGAAAGGAAAAAGACGACAAACCAAAGAGACAGAAGAAGCACAGTCAGATAAAGAAGCAGAGATATCCAATCAAAGCCGTCGATAAAGAATGTATATAAGGAATAACGATCACAAACGAGAAGAAAAACATTGTATATGCTGCTGAACATCAAATGAGAAATACTGGAAGCAGTAGCGGCAAAAAGAGCAATATGGATTTTTTCATTGAAAAGAAGGAAAAACAAGGAATAAACGAAAAGAATCAAAAGTGAAGAAAAAAGATGCACGTATTGAATCGATGAATATGAAAAAGAGTTATGTTCTATGAATTTGTATCCAATATAATTCAATCCGAGAATCAATGCAAAGAAAAAGAAAATATAAATTACAGATAATACAAGAAAATGTTTTCTTCTTTTCAATCCAAATGCAAATATGGATGTGAACAATATATACTCTACAAACAAAAGCGATGAGAAGAATAATAAATAAGGTATGATCATAGTTCACATCAGAGCAAATCTTCTGGATAGTGCATCCAAAAATTCGTTCTTTTTTCTCCTACTTATTTTCAGTTCCGTATCATTGACAACAACAGTATCCTTCTCTACCTTCTGGACAAAAGAAAGATTGACAAGATAACAGCTGCTACAGAAAGAGAACAACTTCTTAGGAAGCTTTTCGACTTCTTCGCTAAGACTTCCGTAGAATTTATAGGAACCATCCAAAGTATGATAAATGATATAATGTGACAAAACCTCAAGATAGACGATATCCTTGACCTTGATTCGATACATTCCATTCTGATTCTTTATCATAACCTCTTCCCCATACAGAACAGTTCTTTGTCGGATTCGATCCAAAATCGTCTGCAAGGATGAATATCTAACAGGCTTGATCAAAAAATCCATCGCGCCAACATGATATCCCTCCAAAGCATACTGACGAAGATTCGTCACGAACACAAGAGGAACAGCGGTATCCTTTTTCCGCAATTGGATACTTGCTTTCATCCCATCAACATATGGCATTTCAATATCCATAAAGACGACATCGAAAACAGGCTGATATTTCTCAAGAAAGACCAGTCCGTCCTTAAAAATCTCGATATCGGATTCAATTCCGTTTTCCTTGGAATAACGAATCAGCATGTCCCGCAAAGAAAAGCATGCTTTTTCTTCATCCTCTACAATTGCGATTTTCATTCTTTGGATATGCTACCAAAAAATAAATCGACTGAATACCATTTTCCTTCCTAAATCAATCAATCGTATCCCAGAATATGGCATCGAACCGTGGATTCACGTTTGAAAGCCAAGTCTATCGGGAACTATCATACACATGTTGAATCGGCATACAAAACCTTTGTCCGCTTCGGTCATTCCAGCGTCAATAGAACCACATCATTCGTTTTCAGAGTCATTCTTATCCGTGTATTACCATCAAAAAGATCAAAAGGAACGTTTTCCGGTTTCAGTTTTGTCTTTTCTTTTATTTCAAAAACTTCTTGTCTGGTCAATAAATCCGGCTTTCCAAGTTTTTCCCATTCCGCTTTCGGATTGCAGTGTTCGTCATCTATGAATTCGGCAGTGACTTTAGAGGAAACGTGATTGACCAATATTTCCAAATCATGACTTTCGTGTTTTGCACAATCCTGATCCTGGGCCCACAAAAGCACCTGGGTTTTATCTCCATCGACAAATGCTGCATACTCAACATCTTCATTTGCTTTCTGGTTTAAAGCCAATCGTTTCCTATAAAGTTTGGATAGAATCTTGAAAGCCCAAAAGTTAGGTTTGGGAATACCATCATTGCTGACAAGTCCGAATCCGCCATGAAACGGCTTACCCAACATGAACTGTTCCTCATAAACATCCGAGCAGCACCAGAACATATATCCCTTTATTTTATTCGTCAAGTCCATGCATGTCTTTACGATAAAGGCAGAAGAAAACTTTTCATCATGGATAGGTGAGGCAAATACGGCCATAGAATTCCATTCCGTGACAAACAAAGGTTTATCACCCGCTCCCTTAACAGCTTTTTCATCAAGTTCTTTCAGGACACCTTTTCGCCATGTTTTATAAATCTCAGGGCGGAAAAACATTTCCGTCATCGTATCGGAAAGATCGATTTCTTTCTTTGAGGCATTGCTTGCAATCCCCATCATGCGAAAAGCATCCTTCATCGTAAAACTGTTTCCGAAAGCATCACCAGGATAATGATGAGTCGAGACAAAATCGCAAGGAACATCGTTTTGTTTACAGAACTTTGTAAAGTCTTCTATCCATAAGCAAGCCGATGAGGAAGGTCCTCCGACACGAAGATTCCTATTCACAGACTTCACTGCCTCAGCCGTAACCTTGTAGAACCGAAAATAGTCCTCCTGACTTCCTTGGAAGAATATCGGAAGATCCGGCTCATTCCACACTTCGAAATACCAGCTTTCCACTTCCTCTTTTCCGTAGCGCTTGAGCAGGAATGTAATGAAATTTTTGATGAATTCTGCCCATTTCACAAGTGATTTAGGTTTTGTGATATTGTTCAGATACCGAATACCTGTCTTCTTTCCACTGGCAAGAGCAGAAGGCATGAATGACAGTTCGACAAAAGGTTTTAGGCCACAGGCAAGAACATTATCGTAGACAAGAGACACCTGTTTGAAACTGACTTCTTTTATCTCTTTAGAATGAGGGACGGATTTAAACGGTTTGTAATCAGAAAGTCTTTGATAACAGAGCATGTCATCATCGAATATCCCATGAAAACGGATGTATTTCATGCCAAGTTCATCATGAACAAGCTTGGCGGCATGACAAACGTCCATGCGATGCATTTGAAAAGCATGATCATTTCCGATTCCAAACTGCCAGGAATAATCTGTATCCACAACGGCTAAACTGCGATCAATTGTAATTTTCATAAACACCTCACTAGTACTTCCATCATCTGCTTTACACAATGTTGCAGAGTCGCCGGATTGATTTTACCTTTTTTCACTGCCTTCAGGATCATCCTGTAGTATTTTCTGCTCCCTGGAGTTAGCAAGTTGGTTCCGGCATTGATGCTTCGAATCGGATCTGCAGTATCATAGCTTCCCCAATCCGTCATCACAATGCCATGGAATCCCCAGTTTTCTCTCACAAGATCATTCAGCAATTTAGAATTTTCACATGGATAGATTCCATTTACCGGATTATAGGATGTCATTACGCATGAAGGACTGTAGATAGATAATGCTTTATCGAAAACCCGGAGATACAATTCCCTCAGCGTTCTTTCTTCAATGATACCATGAGCCGACTTCCTTTCGAATTCCATATTATTGGCAAACAGATGCTTATAAGTCGCAAGTACTCCGTTCTCTTCCTGGCCTTTTGCCTGATATGCCATCATAACACCGGCAAGAATCGGATCCTCGGAAAAATATTCCGCATGTCTTCCACATAGGATATTCCGGTGAATATTTGCACCAGGTCCCAAGTTTATCGCAATTCCATTCTCTTTCGATTCCAAGGCAAGCACCTTACCTTCATCATAGGCAAGTTGTTTGTTGAAAGTACAGCAAAGAAGATTGCTAGATGGAAAACCTGTAGTAAAACAATTCAGATTAACACTGTTGTTCCCATCGCTCATATAGAATGTAGGAATTCCGTATTTTTTGCTATGTGCAAGTTTTCCTGCCGCACCATTCTTGTATGGTTGCCAGCATGTTCCATTGCATACCACAAAATTGACAAGTTCAGGGATGGAGAACTGAGACACAAAATCATCCATTCTCGAAGAATCCTTCTTGACATCCGAAAGAGTTATCGTTTTTCCATGGTATTTATCTAACATAGGATAATCACGTTTTACATAGTAAGCCGGCTTTGCAATGATTTTATCATGAGAAACAATCCTAGACTTCTCTTTCACTCTGCCTTGTTCATCTATCGATCCGACTTCCTCAAGAGGAGAGCAGACAGAAACGGATCGTTCAATTACTTCTTCTTTGTCAAGCAAAAAGGATCCTATCTTTTTTGCTTCCTCGATACTTCCTCCCACATAAACGACATATTCGCCTTTCTCTAAAACAAATGATGTTTCCTTATCATCGTAAACTGCAAAATCCTTAGCCGGGATCCGAATATCGAGAACCTGTTCCTGATTCAATCCAAGTAATCCAGTCTTATCGAATCCACAGAATACCCGCTTAGGCTTTGTCAATCTTCCACTCGGGCTTTCGACATAAACCAATACAGAATATTTCCCTAATCTTGTTCCTAGGTTTCTGACGGAACAGGTCACACTCAGCATTCCATTTTTGAATTCGGCATTTGCCTTGACTTCAAAATCCGTATAGGACAATCCATGGCCGAAAGAATAGGTCACTTTCTTTTGATATCTATCAAAATAACGGTAACCGACAAACTGATTTTCCTCATAATAAAGCTTTGCTCCGTATTTCTTGCCGTCATCGGAATAAACAGGAGATTTTTCATCAAGATTGATGAAATTATGAGCAGAAGGATAGTCATAATAATCCAATGCCCAGGTATCCGAAAGCCGTCCTGATGGATTCACTCCGCCTAGAAGAATATCAATCAGGCTCTCCGAGCCTCGCTGTCCGGAAAATCCAGTCCAAATGACAGCAGAGAAGCCAAGCGATTCTATGAAGCCCATCTCTATGGGATAACCGGTATTCAGAATCAAGACAACATCCTCGTATTCCTTTTTGGCTTTCGTCAGCCCCTCTTTCTCCTCATCGGTCAGATAATAATCTCCTTTGATTGGCCTGTTGTCTTTGTTTTCCCCACTTCCCCGTGAAATGAAATACAGTGCCGTTTTGGCCTTTAAAGAAACAGAAAGAGAACGCGATTTTCCAATGGCCTCTTCTATCGACAAGGTCCAACGCGGTTTGATCAGTCCGGCTCCGATTGCCGTAATACGATAATTGTAGTATTCGCCAAGCAATGCCACACAGGAACCCTTGGCAAGAGGAAGAACACCATGGTTTTCAAGCAAGGTGATTCCTTCATCGGAAACATTTTTTGCAACCTGTTCGTTTGCTTTGTGCTTTCCGTCATCGATGCGTTTTGGCAGAGTCCTGAACGTGAATTTTTTATTTGCGAATTTTCCGCCACCGACTGCCTTATATCCCTTCAGTTCCACTTTGTAGCTCTTATCGAATTCAGTAGCGACTTCCCCTACAGGCAGGAAATAGAAAGGCAATGGAGAAAAATCGAATTTCACGCATTTCCCTTTCGATATTTCCTTTCCGTTGACTGTTGCTATTCCATATCCGTCATCTGCTATCATTTTCGTACATACGAGAGGAATACTGCGTGTTGCCTGCACAAACATGCTAAACATACCATTATCAATGTCATAAGGGCTGTATTTCTTCGCAAACCAAGTAAAAAACAAGGCCATAATATTTGCTCCTATTCAAATTCGAATTCCTTGAAATCAGATCTGCCTTTGCAAGAGAAGACGAAAAACAATGGAAGAATCCCTTTTGTCGGTTTCAGTTCCACCTCATACGTCTTCCAATCATAGCTTGTCTCAAAAGCAAAAGAAGCTAAGATGTCATCCTCTTTTGCCTTGATGACAACCTTTCCTCCAGAGCCTCGCAATGTCACCTTCATTCTTTTCGGGCTGTCAAAATCAAAGTATTTGAATCCAACCGTTGTCCGGTCTTTCATCGCAGTAATGAAATGCTCTTTATCGCGATAAGCAATATTAGGCTGCTGGTTACCATGTCCGTTTCCCTGAACATTTCTCGTCTTCTTGTTGTATAGATTACAACAGTAGGCGGCAGAGTATTTTCCTTTGGTTTCCAATGGTTTTCCTACGCCCTGAGTGGTTATTTCCGCTTGCAGGAATTTGCCATCGACCATTTCAATCGGCTCGGCACAGGCCTGTCTGGAAAAATCGGTATTGTTGGTCGTCCTATGATAAAAAACATAATATCTGCCATCAATAAACTCTACACTTCCATGGATTGTTCCAGCTGGAGCTTTACGCTGGCGGTTGCCTTTGTATCCGAGGTCACATCCGGAAATCAGGACACCCTTATATTCGAACCCCCTATCCGGATATTTGCTTGTTGCATAGGCAAGTTCATTGTTCTGTCCCGAAGAATAGATCAGATAATAAGTATCACCGAACTTACGTATCGAGGCTGCCTCATAAAAGGCATGATGATAAAAATCCGTGTTCTTTTTCGCTGTGGTGATACTATCCAGAACTGCTTTGGGTTCACCCTTTACCGTGCACATATCCTCTTCAAGTTCTACGACCGCGCAGGAAAGGACGGAAGGTTTTGCCGATCTGATGTTTTCTATTGTCCGTTTGCACAACTTGGAAAGGACAAAATCATAAAAGGGAGCAAATAACCTATTTCCAAAATCCCTGCCAAGTCCCCAACCATAATACAGCCATATCCTTCCATTATCATTAATTACGGCAGGATCATTTGTCAGATATTTCAGTACCGGAAAACCGTCTTTGTATTTGATATCGCTTAGATACTCAAAGGGTCCTTCCGGTTTATCGGATACAGCTACTGCCATCGGTCCAAAGGCTGTCGTATTAGGTCCGGCGGCAAAATAATACAGATAAAACCTTCCGTCATTTCCTTTCACGCAATCCGGGGCATAGAAATCAACAAGTCTTCCGTTCCTGCTTCTTGGATCCTGGCTTTTCCGATAGGCAATCCCATGACAAGTCCAATTGGTCAAATCAGAGACAGGGGCCGAATAAACGGTATAATCATCCATGCAGAACCTGTCTCCATTCGCTCTGTCATGACTTCCATATAGATAGACCCTGTCTCCGAATACATGCGGTTCACCATCCGGAACATATTCATTCAAAGGAAAAAGAGGATTCATTTTATATTTTCCCCATTTGTCTTTATGATTTCACCATAATGATAAGCAGAGTTTTTTATGATGCGGTTCTGAGTCTTAAAATCGACATAGACAAGGCCGAACCTTGGTCCATATCCTTCTGCCCATTCAAAATTGTCTAATAAAGACCAATGCTGATATCCAATAACTGGAATTCCATCAACAATTGCCTTTTTCATATTTCCGATATATTCGTCCATAAACTCGGAGCGGATTTTATCATCCACTTGATTGCCGACTACCTTATCATCGTTGGCCATTCCGTTTTCCGTAACCATGATAGGAAGATGATATCGCTCATAGACAAATCTCAAGGTCCAATAAAGGGATCTTCCGTCGATCACCCAACCCATCGAAGTCTTCTTCAGCTTGGATCTATCGATGCTTTTATCTCCACCCCAGGCCGCATAATCAAGAGCTTCATAATTATTGATACCGATAAAATCAAATTTGACCTGTATGCTTTTTGCAAATCTATTGCTCAGATGGTAGATTCCATAGGCACGGACTCCTTTTCCAAGCAGAATCGGATCCATCCACCAGCGGTTGCCCATCAGGCCGATTCCTTTGAAGAACGTCTTTTTTCTGGCTTTCTCGATATCCTTATCGTCCATGCTTTGAGGAATATTGGCACCTGATGCAAAGGAAAGACCGATTTGCGGCTTTTTCTTCGCCCGTTCGCGTATGATTTTCACTGCTTCATGATTTGCCTGCATGAAAATTCTGGAGATCTTCGGAAAACATAGATAATCCCTTTTGAATGGTGCATGAACACCCTGCATATATCCGTTCATCAGGAAACAGGATGGCTCATTGAACGTAATCCAATAGGTGACTCTATCGGATAAGGCATCGACAACAGCTTTCACATATTCCAGATAGAAAGCAATCGTCTTCTTATTTTCCCATCCACCCTTTTCATCCACCCAAAGAGGCAAATCCCAATGATACAGAGTCACAAGCGGTTCAATTCCGTTCTGAAGCAATTCATCGACAAGATCGCTATAAAAAGAAATACCTTCCGGATTCATCTTTCCCTCTTCGGAAAAGATTCTCGACCAGGAAATCGAAAAACGATAGGACTTAAGTCCCAGTTGCTTCATAATCAAGACATCTTCCTTGTAATGATGATAATGGTCACAGGCAATATGGCAGTCTTCTCCATTTTTTATCTTCTCTTTTGGGGCCACATTCCAAATACTTGGAGATCTTCCTCCCTCATCCATTCCACCTTCAATCTGTGCAGAAGATGTTGCTGCACCCCATAGAAAGCCATTCGGAAATCCTTTATTCATAAAATGTCCTCCTCAATATTATGTTTTCCACCCAAAAGGGAATACTTTTTTCCACTTGGCATCACCAGATTACACAATGCCTTATCAGGCACCTGGATTTCGATGAAGAATTTTCCACAATCGATAGTCCAGCTCACGGATATTTTCCCATAAGGCGTCATTGTCGATCCCTTCGCATAGGTCAAATCACCGCCCAGAATCGGCTTGACCGTAAAAGTCCTATATCCGGCATCGTTTGCCTCCAGTCCAAGGACTCTTCGATACAAAAAATCGCCTACTGCACCATACGCATAATGATTCATCGAAGGAATGTCCTTCCGATTCATAAAGTCTTCGATCTTCCCGTCTTCCTTAATCACCGCCCACTGTTCCCAAAGTGTCGTCGCACCATGTCTGATTCCATAAAGCCATGAAGGGGAGTTTTTCTGCAACAATACCTTATAGGCCGTATCCACGTACCCATTATCCGCAAGGGCAAACAAGAGATATGGTGTTCCGGTAAATCCAGTATTGAGCTTATACCCATTTTCGATGACAAGGCGATTGAGTTCCTCCGCCATTGTTTTCCTGATATTACCATCTACCATATGAAAGTAGAGGGGCAAAGCATATCCTGTTTGAAACTCCTTTTTTAGTTTACCGGACTTATAGCAAAACAATTTGACATACGCAAATGAGATTTCATGATAAAGATTTTGATAATAATCCGCATCATTTTCTTTACCAAGTATTCTTGCGATTTTGGATACAATGGCACAGGAATTGGCATAATAGGCAGTAGCAATCCATTTACCCATCTTCATCCAATCCAGAACTCCGCCATAAGGCGCACACCAGTCACCGAACTGGAACAACCATTTCCATATCCGTCTATGGTTCTTACCTATGCTAAGAAATCCAGACCAGAATTTTACGGATTTCAAAAACTTCTTCATCATAGGATATTGTTTTTCCAAAAGGTTTTTATCCCCACGTGCAAGATATTCCGCATAAGGAACCAGAATGCAGCAATCTCCCCAACAGGCTGTCGCAACCGTCGGAGCAGATATTCCTTGCTTTGGTACAACAAGAGGGATTCCTCCTCCACGCCCTTGTTCAAGCAAAACATCGTTAAGCCATTTTCCAAGAAACTTAGACATATCGAAATCGAAGCAGGCTGTACGAGCAAAAACGGAAATATCACCAGTCCACCCCATTCTTTCATCTCGCTGAGGACAATCGGTAGGAATATCGACAAAATTGCTTTTTCCGCTCCATACGATATTGTTCTGCAGCTGATTCAGCATTTTATCGGAACATTCGAAAGACCCAATCTGTTGGATTTCAGAATACAAAGCAATTGCCTCAACCTCAACATTCTCCTTTGCGATACCTTCAATGCCGATATATCGGAACCCCATATATGTCAAACGAGGAGAATAGGTCTGTTGTCCATCTAAACAGATATAGGTTGCAGTTGCCTTTGCGGTACGCAAGGATTTCATACATAAATCACCATCGTATAAAATTTCCGCATGTCGGACAACAATCTTTTGTCCCTTTTTGCCGTTGATTCTAAGGCTGACGACTCCTGCGAAGTTCTGGCCAAAATCATAAATCGTTTCTCTGCCGTTTTTAGCCGGGAAAACAGCAATCGGTTTAAACACTTCATGCCGGACGACCTTAGGACCATATTGCCGAGTCAAATTGACTTTGAATTTTGGCACATAGACATCTGCGTCCTTCCAGGACACTTCATCAAGATTTATTGTGGAATCATAGGTTTCACCATCATAGAAATCACCAAACCGATAATTTCCCTCAAGCGTAACCTGCCAGGACGAGTCCGTTGCAATCTTCTCTTCACGTCCGTCTTCGTATTCGACAAGAATCTCCAAAAGCAGTGCCTGCCTATCACAGGTGATTTTACTCTTGCTCGAATAAGTGAAACGGCCGACTGCCCAACCGCCTCCGACAACAGCTATCATCCTGTTTTCCGCTTTCAGCAATTCCGTAACATCGTATTCGTTGTATTGAAGCACATGTTTGTAACTAGTGAAACCAGGAGCAAAATACTCATTTCCGACTTTCTTTCCATTGATGGAAAGCTCATAGATACCAAGTGCTGTTGCACGGACAAGAGCTCTTTTGATTGGCCCAGCAAGATCAAAACGTTTTTGAAACGTAAAAGGAATAGGAGATGCCCCATCGGCAAACCGATAAGTCTGATCCGTAATCCATTTGGCAGTCCATATGGATTCATCGTTTTTGATATTTTCCATTTTGTTTTTTAGAACTTCTTTACCTTGCCTTCGGTAATTCCCTGCTCATTGAAGGCATCCACAGCATAATAGTACGTCTTCGTTTCCTGGTTCAGAAACGTAATCCGATAGGAGTTCTGCCCATAGAGAAGAATGCTGTTGTAGAGCTTGTCCGGTGCAATACCGATACGGATACAGTATCCGGTTGTATCCGGTTGGCTGTTCCAGGACAGTTCTCCCACTGTATCGTTGACCCGTTCAGCCTGTTCACCCATGACCTGGGATGGCTTTTTTCCAGATCCGAATCCGAACACACGCAGTCCAGAAAGGGTGAAGTTCTGATCATACGGGGAAGAATCGAAAGTAATCCGGATATATCTTGCCACAGCATGGAACTCCACAAGCTTATGGGGTAATGTTGTCAGAATTTTCTCTTCCCCAAAGCACGACCAGGCCTTGCCATCAAGACTGTACTCCAACTGATAGCCATATTCGACAAGTTCCTTTTCGATATATCTTTCCTGTGAAATCGTGCCACCGTATTCGCTTCGCGGAGCTTTCTTTTTCGGAGTTCTGTAATCACCGAAATTCACTTGGACTGCACGGACATCATATTCTTTTCCCAAATCAATGGAAAGCCATTCGCCTGGTTTGTTTGTCTTTGACTGCCACAGAGTCTTCACGTTCTCATCCACCACATTCTCAAAAGGACATTCCTCCTGTTGGGAAGAGGCTGCCGTTTTCTTCTTGTAGGAAAGCAACATATATTTCGGCTTTATCGAAAGAGGATCGAACTTCCCTTGCGGAATCGCCTTGGGATAATCGGAAAAATACTGATTGCAGAACAAGATTCCATCCTTATCTACACCTGCTGGCCATAAGCCAAGTCTACGTTCGAAATTATGATTCACGCAGATTCCCATCGACGAGGTATGCCAGAGGTTTCCATACTCATCATAGAACGTACTTCCATGTCCTGCACCCGTGAAAAATCCAGAAGGGACAATGGAATAAGGATTATGGGTCTGCCAGGTAAAATCACCAAGCGGACTGTCTCCGACAAGAACGGCATCCCCATAAGTGGGAAATTCCGTTCCAGGCGTGGCATACTGAAGATAATACTTTCCGTTTATCTTATTGAGAAAGGCGCCTTCGATGAAAGCACCGGTTCCGACAAAAAGGTTGACGTACCTTTGCCAAAGGCTCACTTTCTGGTCTTTGTAAATATCCTTGTCGTCAATTCCATGTGTCTTTCCGTCGCCGAAGACAATACTCTTTTTCTTACCTATCGGTTTCATCGTCTTGATATCCATCTCGATACCGTAAATGGGTTCCTTCGAAGAGCATCCCCAATATAGATAACATCTGTCGTCTTCGAAGTAGAGATGCGGATCCCAGAACGCAAAAGGAGCCGACACCACTTCAAAACCCGCAAATGGATTCTTAGAACGTAGGATTTTGCTTTTCTTCGCATAGGAAGAAGCACAGAAATACAAATATCCATCATATTCGTTCACATCGGGAGCATATCCATGAATTTCCAGATTGCGGTCTTCGTGGAAGTTCCAATCGAATAGATCATCGGAATAATAGAATCCTCCGCATTTCGACGTGAAAAGCAGATATTTCCCATTGAATCTCAATAGAGTAGGATCTGCAGCTTCCTTGTAAGCGTACTTCCCATGCAACGGATGCTGATACTTATAAGCAATTTCAAGCGGATTACAATATATTTTTTCCATTATTCCACCTCGATTTGAAAATATACCGGTTCGACGCCTTTGCTTTTTATTGTCACGTTGGATTTCCCTTTACTTTTAGTCGAACGGAATACGGCAAGTGCCCTGCCTCTATAACTATTATGGACTGTCGAATCGAATCTCTCATCTGTTTTATAAAGAGCACTGCCAAATCCCTGTAAACAAACAGATTCTCCGTCTACTTGAATTTCAATCGGCTGCTCGATATATGGTTTAAGATTTCCGTTCTTATCTGAAAATTCTATTTCAGCAAAACAGAGATCTTCTCCATTAGCACGCAGAACCTTCTTATCCAAAGTCACATGCAGAACATTTTCTTTTCCTCCGGAACTCAGTTGTGAGCTCGAAATCTCATTGCCTTTTTCATCATAGGCAACAGCTGTAAGTGTTCCCTCTTCATATCTGACATCAAACCTTGTTCTGCAATCCTTAAGTTTCTTTTGTCCGACTTTTTTTCCGTTCAGAAGAAGCACTACGGAAAAAGCATTCGCATATACTTCGACAACGGCTTTCTTCCCTTCGTATCCATGCCATGTCCAACTCTCTATTGCATCAGTAAACTGCCATGCTCCTTTTGATGGCGTTTCATCCGTATGATTCAAAGGACGAACTGCAATCACAGGCGACCTATTCAATCCCCAGACAACCTGCATATAACGCATGGATGCCAAAGGAAGACCGGTAATATCAATCATGCCTTGATTGGCCAACAAAGGAAGTCCCTTATAGGATTGATAAGTCCAGCCCATGCAGGTTTCACCGATATAATCCCAGGCAGACCAAACAAAATCTCCGATGATCTGTTTGTATTTTTTTACCCGTTCCCAATTGTAGGGAAGATCTGCGACCATGGTTTCCGAACCTACCATCATCCTATCTGGATATTTCTTCGCATCTCTATCATATCTGGACGAAGCATAATTCAGCCCGACGATATCAAGCGAGGGCGAAACATCTTTCACGATTCTCTCTGCCTCCTTGCCTCTGCTCATGAGAAACATCAGACCTCTGAGTTTACCTGCCCAGAAATTGAAGAAAGCTGATCCGGTCTTCTTGTCTTTGTAACGTTTACCTTCCGGGAGAGGTTTCCTTTCATAGTTTTTCTTTTCTTTATAGATACCCAAACCATGTTTGACATAGACATTCAGAAGCACATTGATTCCGCAGGTGACCGGACGGGAATCATCCAGCGAGTGCAGGATATCCTTCATTTCGTTGCATAAGGAAATTCCTTTTTCACTTGCCGTTTCCGTTACCTCGTTACCGACAGAATACAGGATTATAGAAGGGTGACTGTAGTCCTTTTCAACCATTGCATGAAGGACTTTCTTGTACTCACTGTAGAAGTCCCTGGAAAAATCATGGTAGTCTTTTGGAATATACCATCCATCAAAGGCTTCATCCATTACGTACATACCGATTTCATCACAGGCATCAAGCAGAGCACGGGAAGCCGGATTATGGGAAATACGGATTGCATTGAAGCCCTGCTCTTTCAGAATCCGGACGCGTCTTCTTTCGGCATCCGGAAAACTGCACGCTCCAAGAATTCCGTTGTCATGATGAATACATCCCCCTCGGAGAAGGATTTCCTGACCATTTACCATAAGGCCAGTCTTGGCACTCCACTGAAGTTTTCGGATTCCGAATCTGACTTCAAGTCTTTCACCACCTGCTTCTGCAATACAGGTATAAAGACTAGGAGTCCTATCCGACCAAAGCTTTGCATTCGGTATTTCGTAGACGCCAGTCTTACCCTCGGCCACTGTTTTTCCATCATAAACAATACGTATTCTTGCATCCACGTCTGTTTCAACCTGGATGATTGCCGGTGAATAGGAAAGAGTCTTGACCTTCAGACTTTTTACAGCTCCAGGTTTAGAGATTCTAAGCCAGACGGGACGATAGATTCCACTTCCGGAATACCAGCGACAATTGGGAACAAGCGAATTATCCACTTCGATATCGATTCGGTTCTTTCCCGTTTTCACATAAGGGGACAGATCAAACGAGAATTCGGAATATCCGTATTTGTTTGCTCCGACATTTCTACCATTGACGATTATCTTTGCATTACGATAGACACCCTCGAAAAGAATTTCGACATCATTCCGGGCTTGTTCATCCGTCAGAACGAATTCCTTTGAGTAGGAATATTTCCCACCTGGAAAATATCCGCTCTGCACGCCATTCCGACAGGCCGCATATCTTCTTTCACTTAGCATAGCATCATGAGGCAATTCCACTGTAGCTGTATCACCGTTTTGCTTTCTGAACGTCCAACCACCGTTAAAATCATATATCATATTGAACCTTCCTTTGGGCAATATCTATTTTCAATGATGTGAGTCTCTTCGGCTTATTGCTTTGGTTCTGTCTTCTTTTGCTTTACTTTCTGCTTTTCTGCCTTTTTGTTCTTTTTGGCAAGATACTTTGCATTCTCCTCTTCGAAATCCAGACCCTTCTTTTCACATTTTTCCTTCAGTTCCTTGATTCTGTTTTCTTCGGAAACCCGGTCAAATTCTTCTTGCTCCAGACGAGCCGCCTCAACCGGATCGACATAAACCAAACCTTTTGCTTCAGCCTCTGCCTTATGACGGGATACGATTTCCTTCTGTATTCCCGGAAGCTTTCCGTCAAGATTGTAGAATGCAAGAAGAACAGCTACGAAAACGAAGATGATGGCAGGAAGTCCAAATGCCATAAATACGAAATAGTTCTTCATGGCATCATTCTGAACGACCTGGGTGGCACCGGTCGAAGTATCAATCGGAGTCTTATAACCAAAGGCCGTGATTCCGATATTGAAGATACTGACAGCAAATCCACCAACCAAGGTACTGATGATCGTATAAACCATTGCCATGAATCCATCGCATCTAAGTCCGCTCTTCCACTCGACATGGTCCATGGCATCGGCCACCATGCTAAGCAGGACCAGATTCGGAATTGTACCGATGCAACGAATCAATAGACCAGACAGAGCACCGATCATATTACTGGCAAAGATCCATCCCAAAACACTTCCACCGACAGCCATAAGGGCTCCGACAAGCATCACATTCCTTTTTCCGTATTTTTTACAAAGAGGTAAAATCAAAAACATACCCGGTCCCATCGGGAAATATCCGATTACAGACATCAAAGTCATTGTAATGCCATCATTATAGGAACCAAGAACCCAGTCGGCATAATACATTGATGCTGCCGAATAGATACTGTTGAATAACTGATAAAGAAGGAAAACAACCATAATGATAACCCAGTAACGACTTGTAAAGCAGGCTTTGATTTGTTTCAATAATGGAGTGGCATCGTTTTTCTCTCCGCTAACCGACCTTTCCTCTTCCGTAACGCGTTCCTTGGTGAAATAGTACTGCAAGACGACTAGTGGAATAAGGACAATGGAAATAATCGACATCACCGTAATCCAGTGACCCTGGTTGACCCCCATCCAAGGTAAGAAAAGCATCGGGAAAAGCATCGCACAGAACAGCCCTGGTGCAATCGCTTCTCCGAGATTGTTGAACATGGCAAGATTGTCTCTTTGCCTGATATTTCTTGTGGATAACGGGACCATCATCGTCTTGCTCATAAGATAGATCGTCACCGCAAAGGAATAGAAGAGATTGTAACTGATAAGAATCCATATCGCCTTGACGGTATCACTGGAATTAGGGACAGTAAACAACAATATTGCCGTAATCACAAGAAGTGGAGCAGCAATCAAAAGCCATGGTCTTGCCTTTCCCTGCCTGCTTCTTGTCTTATCGATGATGCGTCCCATGATGACATTTGTGATAGCATCAAGAATCTTGGACAGCAAAGGGAAAATGACAAGAAAAGTGCCGTTCCATAAGTGGCTGACCTGCACGACATCCGTATAGAACTTGTTGATATAGGTACCGATGACTCCGGTCAGAAGCATGGCTCCGGCCGGACCAAGGAGATATCCGATCCAATTTTCCGCGGAACTGACGTTTGCCGACTTGACTTTAGAATCGAATATTTTCGACGAAAACATTCCTTTTTTTGATGACATACTGATATTTACCTCTTTTATGAATTCCACGTATTCTTAGACTTCATTGTCAACAATCGCTTTCATCTCTTATGTTTTCATCCAAATCCGACAAAAGAAAGGAAGTAGAAATTCTTCTTTTTCTTGCAATCGATTATCTTTGAAATTACATTCATTTATCTCCCTCACTTTATTGCTTTTTTTAATGATCAAGCGGATTTTTAAAGGTCGCATACGACCTAGTGAATTACAGCTTCAATTATAACAATCTAAAACTTTGCTTATTGCATATAAATCCTGATTATTGCATAATCATCCAAAAGAGGATAAAAACATCATGACAACAGAATCAATTCTAAAGACCTGTCAACTACTTTATTCCTCCCACAATCTGCCTATAATCTGCTTCGACAATGAGGAAAACATCATCGGATACAACTGTTCCTGTCAAGAATACAAGCCTGTCTTTCATACCTTGTTCAAAAAAGCGACGAAGGAAAAGAATCCTTCTCTAGTTACAGGTTATGCAGGATTATATGGAGTGATTTTTGTTAAAAACTATGATTGTACGATTCTTACCGGTCCGTTCGTAAACAAGAAAGTAACCAATGAGCTACTTGATTCGATCATCCATACGAACAATCTGGATTGGAGCAAAAAGGAATCACTGAAGGAATTCATTGCAGGGATTCCGCATTTCTCCTATAACCGATTCCTGAGTTTCATTTCATTGATCCATTACCTTTTCAACAAGGAAGAAATCTCCATCACCCAGCATTTCAATTATGTGACCAAAGATTTCGGAATCGAAAAAAAATACACAGAAAAGATTCTACAAGAAGAAAATACCTTCTCGCATGGAACATACAATCTTGAACAACAACTGCTTTCCTATGTGAAACAAGGGGATACCGAAGGTTTGTCTGCTTTCTTTGACAGTGTCATCAAGTTGCAATCCATCCCAGAAGGCAAACTAGCCGATGATGCCCTAAGACAATCGAAGGACATATTCATAGGGTTCATCGCACTAATCGGAAAAGTCGGAGCCATCAAAGGAAACCTGGATATCGAGCAGACCTATCAGCTGATTGATCTGTATACACAGGAATGCGAAAGATGTATTTCAGTCAATCAAGTCAACGAACTACGCTACAATGCCATCATGGACTTTACCCGCCGTGTCGCCCAATTGAAACATCCAGATGCCTATTCCAATGAAGTATATTCGGCTTTGCAGTTCATAAAAAGTCATACAAACTGCCCAATCGGTGTTCCTGATGTCATACAGCATGTCAACAAAAGCCGGTCCCAATTCATGGCACAGTTCAAAAAGGAAACCGGTGAAACAATCGGAAAATATATCGTCAAGGCCAAGTTACAGGAATCGAAACAGCTTCTTGCTTATTCCACACGCTCGATTGCCGAGATAGCTTTCTCACTTTATTTTTCAAGCCAGTCCCATTTCCAGAATCTATTCAAAAAAGAATATGGAATCACTCCTCTTGCCTATAGGAAGAAGAAACAGAGAAACTAAGTTCACAACGGTTGAATCGAATATGTAAAATACAAAAATCACACGTTCTTCCCTGTTAAATTCTATAGCCAAAAAAATCCATAAGGATATAAGTCAATAGTATGTGTACGGCTTCCTATTGACTCCAATCGTGAAATCGGCAATCTGATGGAAATCAAAGACCATTATCCAAAATATGTCATAACAACAAATGAACTCGATACCGGAATCAACAATGGTATAAGAATCGTTCATCTCATGGATTTTCTTCTATCGAAAAATCTATGATTCCGTCACTATGCCGTTATATAGTGGCCGAATGTCAAGGATGTTTTTTGAAGCAACAAACCCCAGCATAAAAAAACGAATTCGACGACACGATAGCATCCCCGGCAAGATAGGACTGAGTGCCCACCTTGTAGCAGCAGGCAGAGAACTTAGTCTTGTGGACATCGATGCCGACATAGATTATATTTTTCATGATGGCCTCCATGTTGAGTTGTGATATTGTCACAGTCTCATGTACCAGATGATATTATCCGGCATGACTCACGTCAGATCAATTGCGTGAGGTCACTACATCTGATGGAATCAGAAGCCAAGACTTCTATCCTATTCCAGATAGAAATTTTCATACACAAATTTAGATAATTTCCTTATAATCTTAAGCATGATAAGAATTGGAATCATAGAAGACGAAGAATGTTATCTCTCCACGATGAAATCCCTGCTTTCAAGATACCAGACGGAAAAGAAGGAGCAGTTCCAGATCAACTGCTATTCAACCGGCGACGGTTTTCTTGCATCCGGGGATTTTTGTGACATCCTGTTCATCGATATTATATTGAAGGATTCCATCGATGGCATGACACTGGCAAATCAGATCCGCGAGAAAGACAAGAACGTCATCATTATTTTCACAACCACGATGGTTCAATATGCAGTCAAAGGATATGAAGTCGAGGCTTTAGGCTACCTTGTAAAACCGATTACTTATTTCACTTTCTGCCATTTCCTTGATAAGGCCGTCAATAAACTTATATCCTCTATAGAAATCTTTGTCCAATGCCAGAACAAAGACGGATTCCATAAGATTCCTGCTTCCGACATCCTCTATATCGAAGTCAAGGGACATACACTTACCATTCATACCGAAACCAACAACTATTCAATGAAAGGGTCAATTTCGGAAATGTACGATAAGTTGAAGCCATACCATTTTGAGCTGTGCAACCAATGCTATCTGGTCAATTTGAAGCAAGTGTCTTCAATAGAAGGTTCCACCGTTTTCGTAAAAGGGCATCCTCTTCAGATCTCAAGGCCGAAGAAGAAGTCTTTCTACAATGCGTTGACGGATTTCTGCGGGGTATGAATATGCAATTCGTTTCGGACTGTCTCACGTTCTTTTCCAGGTTCCATGTCGAGCTTTGGATATATACATCGCTCTTCATTTTCTGTTGCCAGAAAAGAAGCCATTTTCTTCTGAGATATCTTGCTGCAACCTGTCTTTTCATCGCCATTCCCTATTTGATGACACCACAAGGAGAGACCATATACTACTATTCCTACCTCAAGATCGGAGACTGGATCAATTTCAGCTGGATTCTCCTCTATTTTCTGGACATGCTGATGCTTTTCTTCCTCTTCCGACTCAATTTCAAAGAGGTGCTGTTCTTCGGATCAAGTATCTACACCATGCAGCATCTTCAGAAAAGGCTTGTGTTCCTTTTCTGCAAGCTATGCGGTTTCAGTTATCGTTCCTTGGGTTATACCCTCACCTGTTTTGTCTTCTTGATCATCCTGTTCTTTGCCTATTATTTCCTGTTCGTTCAAAGAATCAAGGAAGGCGAACGTATCAACTCCAACAACATCCTGATCATAGCTATCTCCGTCGTCACCGTATTTCTCTATTGTTTCCTCTCTTCCTATGATGACAAGTATTCCGGGAGCAACATTTCAGTTAGAATCTCTACCACCATGACGGATATTCTGATTCTCATCCTTCTCTTCGGACTCCACGAACAGTCCAGAGCCACAGAAGAGAAGAAGAACATGCAGAAGCTGCTCCACGAGAAGAAAGAAGACATGATTTTTTCGAAGAAGAACATCGATATCATCAATCGGAAGACCCATGATCTCAAGCACCAGATCGACGCCCTGAGGACTATGAATCCATCCGACAAGGATAAGAGGCTGGATGAAATCGAAAAAGAAATCGGAATCTATGACAATGTAGCCAGGACCGGAAACAACGTCCTGGACATCGTACTGACGAAGAAATCCCTCTATTGCCAGAAGCACGGAATCGTTCTGAACTACAATGTCGACGATTCCGATACTACCTTCATCGATGATGTTGATTTCTACACGATTCTAGGAAACATCATCGACAACGCAACCGAAGCGCTTCTTAAAGTGGAAGACAAAGAAAAGAGGGTCATATTCCTGGAGATGAGAAGGCAGAATGGATTCCTGTTTTTGAGGGAAGAGAACAATTACTCTTCTCCCATCGTCATGAAGGACGGTTTCCCAATCACATCGAAATCCGATTCGGATTACCATGGAATCGGATTGAAAAGTGTCGACTATCTCGTAAAGAAATATCACGGAAATCTAAAGATCAGCGCCGATGATTCCGCTTTCACGCTCTCCATTCTGCTTCCCTTTCCAGCGAAAAACAAAATAGTCCAAAAATGACAGGATAAGGCCTTGAAACGACAGTTTAAGGCCTTATCCTTTTCATTTGAAAGGGGTTTCGATTACTCTTTTGGTGTTTTCAGGAGGTAATTATGAAAACATCGAAAATCGTAGGAAGCGTTTGCTGGTATCTTGGATTTACCGCACTTGCCGTTGCTCTCGGCATTGGAAATTCCATGGCAAACGACTATCATTCTATCATCTCCCTCACTTTGAAGCAGGATGAGAGCAAAATCGTCAAAAATGACGAAGATTCGACGAATTCCGAATACTTCAAGAGTTCTTATGCATCAGACGAAGAACGAGAAGAAAAAGGTAGACAGCTCTGCGAAGAAGCGGAAAAGGAAGGTATCGTCCTTTTGAAGAACGAAGACAATACTCTCCCTCTGAAGAATGTCAAGAAAGTATCCCTCTTCGGTATGGATTCTGCCAATCCGGTCTATGGTGGAACGGGTTCAGGAAGTATCAAGACCGAGACAGCCATCACAGCCAAAGCCGGTTTCGAGAACGCCGGATACGAAGTCAATCCGACACTATGGGATTTCTACAACGGTTTTGTAAAGGACAAGAAATACCTCAGAACTTCAGCAGCCATCGAAGGCAATGCCGGTGTCCAGTACAAAGTCAACGAGGCTCCTCAGTCAGAATATACATCGACAGTCAAAAACAGTTATCAGGACTATAAGGACTGTGCCATCGTCTTCATCGGAAGAAGCGGCGGAGAAGGAAGCGACCTTTCCTACTCCACGGACGAAAACCAGAACGGTTATCTTGCCCTCAGCCAGAACGAAGCGGACCTGCTTCAGTCCATCCAGGATGGAAACGTCTTCGACAAGATCATCATCGTAATCAACTCCTCCAACTCCATGGAACTGGCTTGGATGGAGAACTACAGCAAGATTAAAGGTGCCATCTGGGTAGGATCCGTCGGAACAACCGGTATGAATGCCGTTGCCAAGACCATCTCCGGAGAATACAATCCTTCCGGAAGACTTGTCGATACCTATGCCGCAGATTCCAAATCCGCTCCTGCCATCCAGAATTTCGGAAACTTCGAATACACCAATGCCTCCGAGCTTTCCGATCTGAATGAACCGTATTTCACCTCCACCCAGTATACCGGAAAGAACTACATCGTCTATCAGGAAGGAATCTATATCGGTTATCGATATTATGAAACCAGATATGAGGATGCCGTCTACTCCAGAGGCAATGCCGGAAATTATCGTTATCAGGATGAAGTCACCTATCCATTCGGATATGGTCTTAGCTATACGACCTTCGCATATTCCGATTATTCCGTCTCCAAGAAGAATAACGAGTACATCGTCTCAGTCAGCGTCACAAATACCGGAAAAGTAGATGGAAAGACTCCAATCCAGGTTTATGCCCAGAATCCTTATACGGATTATGACAAGGAGAACGGAATCGAAAAGAGCTCCATCGAACTAGTCGGCTACACCAAAACAGATACCCTCAAAGCCGGTGAAAAGAAAACTTATGAGATCAAGGTGGATGAAGAATCCCTACGAACCTATGATTCCAAAGGGGCAAAAACCTATATCCAGGATGGCGGAGACTACTATTTTGCCATCGGCGATAATGCCCATGATGCTCTGAACAATATCCTTGCTGCCAAAGGAAAGACAGTAAGTGACGGCATGACCAGTGCAGGCAATGCAAACCTCACAAAGAAATTCACGCTTTCCCAGGATTTCAAGAAATTCAGCAAAGACAGCAACACCGGAAAAGAAATCACCAATCAGTTCGACAATGCGGATGTGAACTACTATTTCAGCGATGTGAAATACCTCACCAGAAGCGATTGGACCGGAACCTTCCCGACTCATCTCTCCCTGACAGCTACCGAAAAGCTGAAAGAGGATCTCCGCAGAACCGGAAAAGACCAGGTTGAGGAAACGGATGCTTCCAAATACGAGATGCCGACCTTCGGAGCCACTAACGATATCACTCTCATCACGATGAAGGATGTCAGCTACAGCGACGAAAACTGGAACAAAGTCCTCGACAATATGACAAAAGAGGAAGCCATCAAATTGGTGACTCTTGGCGGCTATAAGACACAGCCTGTCGAAAGCATCGCCTATCCAGGAACCACTGACAAAGACGGTCCACAAGGCATCTCTTCGACCTTAGTCGGAGGAACGAAGAAATACGGCATGGCCTATACCTCCGAAGTCGTTCTTGCTTCTACTTTCAATGACGAACTCGTCGAAAAAATCGGTATTGCCATCGGTGAAGACGGACTTGCACTTGGCGTCACTGGTTGGTATGGTCCTGCCATGAACATGCACAGAACTCCGTTCACCGGAAGATCCTTCGAATATTTCAGCGAAGACCCTTATCTTTCCGGTATGATTGCATCAGCAGAAATCAAAGGTGCCAGAAGCAAAGGCATGATCACCTATTCCAAGCACCTTGCTTTAAATGACCAGGATACCAACAGAAAAGGTCTTGCCACATTCGCCAATGAGCAGACCATCCGCGAAATCTATCTCAAGCCGTTCGAACTCGCCTTCAAAGTCGGAAAGACAAACGCCTATATGGAATCTCACAACAGATTGGGTGCAACCTGGATTGGCGGTTCATCCAGCCTGTTGATGAACGTACTTCGCGAGGAATGGGGATTCGATGGTTTCGTTTTGACCGACTATGTCGGAACTCCGGTCTATCAGTCCGCTCTTCAGGCCGTCATCAACGGAGACGATATGATGCTTTGCACCAAAGCTACTGCCGATGACATTTCCCAGTACAAAGACAATGCCTATGTTATGACCAAAGTCAGAGAAGCCTGCCACAGAATCCTCTACACCGTTGTCAATACGGCAGCCATGAACGGTATCACCAAGAATACAAGAGTCGTCGAAGTCACTCCGGCATGGAGATACTGGCTCCTTTCCTTGACGATTGTTGTCTCTGTCGGAATTGTTGCCGGTGCTGTACTTGTCACCTATCATTTCTACTTCAAGAAAGATAAAAAAGAGAAAGAAGAAAAATAACCATTTTCCTTCCATAAGATAAAAATTTAAAAGCTGTGATTCTGACTGCTTTAAAGCTAGACAGATCACAGCTTTTTATTCGACTTATCAAAAATCAGATATATAACACTGCATATTATAATTCCGGTCCGTACCTTCAGAAATAGTTCTCGACTTTAAAGCGCATCAGTTTTCCTTGAATCGAAAAGACAGATCTATCGCTTCTTTTGTCAGACTGACGATCAGTTTCGCAATTGTCTTGTCTTCTTCCTTGAAATCATTGTCCATCCATTCCATGATAATGGTCTTGGCTCCATTAAGAGTATAAGATTTCACATATTGAAAGAGATTTTTCTGTGAGGAATAAGAGGTAATTACATCAAAAATAGGAGAACTAAGACCAATCAATCCATCGATAAAATCCTGATCAGCTGTATTCAATAAAACATGAAAAACATTTTTCTTTTCTTTCATATATCGAATCAAATAAGTTGTCTTTTCATAGGCGTTCCCATTGATATTAGCCATATATCCCCTCACTACAAAAAGGGTATCCTTTTTGATTGCATTTAGAACATCCGATGGATTCTGGTAATGAGAATAAAAAGTCTTCCGGTTGATTTCACTTTTCTTGCAAAGTTCGGTCATCGAGATGGAATCAATCTTTCCCTTGGAAGAAAGAAGGCTCAGCAGACTCTCCTTTATCTTTTTTTCGGTTTCCTGAAAACGAATGTTATTTCTTGTGTTCATTCATTAACGCCTCACATTCCCTTGATGTTGTTTCCCTAAAAGCAACACGTTGTTTCTATAATAATATAAAAAAAGAAAAAAAGACAACTGTGTTTCATGCAAAGGAGGCTTATCATGAGAAAGAAAAGAAAATTGGTTTCAATCATCTGCACTTCCGCCTGTCTGTTTTTAGCCATCGCATCCCTTGTCGGTTTGGTTTTTACAGGAATGTATGTAGGTTGGGGACCATTTAAAAACCTGTTTTGGAATCAAGAAGTAAAGCGGGTGAAAAAATCATATTCTTATGAAGACAACCAGGAAGGAATTGTTTTTTATGGAGCAAGTAATTTCCGTCTTTGGACGGAAATGGACAATGACTTATCTGACTATTCCATTGTAAACGCAGGATTTGGGGGTTCAACAGATAAGCTGCTGATGCAGTATGCTTCCGATCTTTTGTATCCCTATCACCCTAAGGTCATCTTCTTTCAGACCGGAAGCAACGATTACGTAGAAGCAACAGGAACGGACGAAGAAAAGATTCAATCCTGCATGAACTACAAAAAGAAGATGTTCGAAACTTTCCACGAAAAACTTCCTGAAGCAAAATTGGTGATCATGTCAGGCCTTCTTCTCCCTGGAAGAAAAGAGTACACCTCCATGACTTTAAAAATCAACCAGGAATTAGAAGAATATGTCACTTCCTTTGATTATCTCTATTATGTGAATGCAAACGAATTGACCTATGATGGAACAGAATACAGATTGGATTTGTTCATCAAGGATGGAATTCATCTGAACCATGATGGTCAATTGCTGTGGTGTGAAAATTACATCAGACCCCAGATTGAAAAATTGATTCTGGAACATTCCGAACTAGAAAGCTTAAAAAAAGCGAAGAATTAAATCATGCAAAGGGAACAAAATGATAGACAAGATATATAGAGACACATATCGAATCAACGAATGGGGTTCTTTCGGAAACGTAAAGACCTATCTGCTCGTAGGAAAAGAAAAAGCTCTTTTGATAGATACCGGTTATGGCAAAACCGATTTGGCAAAGAAAGTCAAACTAATCACAGAGAAACCTGTCATGGTTGTCTTGACACATGGACATATCGATCATGTGGGTGGTTCCTTCCGATTCAAGGATGTCCATCTCAAAAGAGAAGATCTGAAAATATGGATGCACCATACTGACCCTAGCTTTATGAATGAATACTTTAAAACAGCTCCACATCATTATCAAAACCCTTCTGACGTTCCGCTCACAACAATAGACTTAGGTCAAAGAAGTGTTGAGATCATAGCAACTCCAGGTCACACGAAAGGTTCCATAAGCATCATAGACAAACAAGGGAAAACAGCATTTGTCGGAGATTTCATCAATCCTTTGGATACCTGGCTTGGTCTAGAGGAATCCCTTAGCGTCGAGGAATACCATGAATCCTTAAAATATCTACAGGAAATCATGAAAGTGGAAGGCATCACAAAGATCTATTCTGGTCACAATTTCGTTAAGATGTCACCAAAGATTGTTGAAGACTATATTATCCTCTGCGAAAAAATCATCCATAGAGAAATCAAAACTCCAAAATACAAAGACAAAGGAATCTGTAAGGGGTTTGTAGCAAGATACAAAAGGGCAAAACTGATTTATAAGAGGTAAACATGAACAAGAAACTCATCATTGGGATAGTAATAGTCACATCCTTTTTTCTCATCCTGGGAATCATCGCAGCTTGTTGCATAAAGCATTATATCGGAACACCGAAATGTGTTGGAGAAAAAAAGTATTCCTACAAGGAAGAAGAAGTCCACACCGAATATGGCAACATCAATCTCTATGGCAAAGCTCTGATTCCAAATGGGGAAAAGAAAAAATATCCATTGATCATCTATGCCCACGGAGCAGACTCTCATTACGATGCGGATTTCACGACTTTGAAATCACTGGCTCTTTCCGGAATTGCCGCATATACCTTCGACTTTTATGGCTGGAGTGAAAAATCGACTGGTCCCAAAAAAGGAAATTGGTTTAAAGGAACATCCAGAAAAGATGATGACGCTTATCAAAAGCAAGTACTTGATCAGGTAAACCAATTGAATCATGTAATTGAAAAATGGAAAACATACGATTTCATTGATACAGACAATATTTTTCTTTTAGGAAGCAGCATGGGTGGTGCAACTGTCGCAACAAGTGCTATCACTCACAACGAAGATATCCGGAGCATCATCCTACAATACCCGGCCATCAATCTAAACCCCGACGCCCTTATAGATGGGGCGACATATGACGTGAATAAATATACGGGCGATATCCTGATTCTGACAGGTTCAAAAGACAAAATCACTCCTTTGCCTTTAGTAACGGGTCTTTTTGAGCATTACAACAAGTACAAAACTCATGCCACAATGAAAGTCTATGATGGACAACCTCATGTCTTCGATGGAAACCACAAAACAATTGCTGCCAAAGACATCTACGATTTTATTTCCAAGGAAGAAAAAAAGAAATGAATATTTTCTATCCTGGAAAACCATTATTTGATATGGGCCACAATAGAGTTCAGGCCCATGGCGGAAGCCTTTTTATGAAAATGGAATCTATTATTTTTACAGGCAAAAAAACAAAACTTGGGCTTTCGGTGTCAAATACTATTCCTCGGAAAAGATATAAGTCAATAGTATGT
>DHKM01000020.1 GCA_002404835.1 Caryophanales bacterium UBA4694
GTATGCGGTTTTCCGATTTCTTGATGATGCTTTCCGGATAGGCGGCAACGAAGCGGTCTGACATTCTGCCATCCTTTCCCATAACGCAGAAGTCGTACTTTCCGAGAATCGATTCCAGAAACGGCTTCGTATAGTATCCTCTGTCCATGCATAAAGTGAATCTTGCATTGCTTTTTATCTTCTCTACCTTCTGGATATAGTTCTTGCAGTGTTCCATATCCACGATGGAACCGTAGAAGACGTCGAAATGCATCGGCATTCCCGTTTCCCTGTCAACGAGATAGGAGAAATTGACCTGCGGAAGACCTTCGTCCGTCTTTGTCTTTCCCATCTCGGCAAGTCCGATCTGCCCGGACGACGTATTCGCATTCGTCGAATCGAAGTCGACCTCGACTTCCGGGGAATCGTTCAGCGACAGACGGGATTCCAGCCACAGCGAAAGGAAGTTCTTTATGTTCTCGTGGGTGAATTTCTCGTTGAACAGCTTTCCCAGATCCGGAATGTAGTTCGTTCCGAGATAATGGTCGTATCCGTAATAGGAAAAGCCGGACATGTCCGTATCCCTTGCGGAAAGATAGTACTGCATGCATGCCTCTATCTCCTGGCTGAATCCAGGGAAGCTTTCGGCCAGAGCGGAATCGAGTCCGTTCTTCTCGCATACGGCACGGACAAAGAGATACTGCCCTACGCTCTGGGTGGGACAGAATTCGTATGTCTCCTTTCTGCCTGCGAGCTTTTCCATTTCCTCGGGATGCCTTTCGAAATAGACGTGGTTGGGATTCATCATGTCGGAATCCCTGCCGACGGCGACGCCAACGACGGCACAGTCGTCTTTTGTCGTCTTTCCCTTCCTCGAGAAGATCTCCGTAACATAGGGCCTGTTCTTTTTCCAGGATATGCGTTTCCTTGTCGGCAGCGGAACCAGAATGTCGTTGTAAACCATGCTTCACCTCTTGTGTGGATATCCACACAAATATTATACCGCATCCGTATTGGATTTCCAAGGGAATCGACAAAGGAAAAAGCCGAAGATATCGGGTTTTCCGACATTCCTCGGCCTGAATTGCATCTATCTGTGTGGATGTGTGGACAAAAATTTAGGTTATAGAAAAGCATGTTTTTGAAATGTAACCGCTTTATATATTAAGTTTTTTTACATAAAGTCGTTTTTTGCTTTATTTTTTCAAAAGAAGAAAAGAACGTTAAAATGTCACTTTTTTCAACGTAATATGTAAAATCAACATTTGAAAAAAGTTGCAAAAGAAACTCCGTTAAATCATTTTTCGTTTTTCATAAAAACAAGCAATACTCAAAAAATCGAATTATATTAGACGTGCTGGTACAGATTAATGATCAGATAGTCACAACCGCTGATCATGACAAAATCATTGATATAGCCTCAATTCCAGTATCCTTTTAGGTAACAATCCAAAAAACAATTATGATGGTTTCCTAACGTTGAAATAAAACAACGAAAATATAACGCACAATTAAAAAGGAGTCATCAAAAATCATGAAAAAACAATTCACATTATTATTCGTTTCTCTCTGTCTTTTATCCGGATGCAGCAAAGAATCCAATGTCATCTCCAAAAGCACAGACTCCGGTTCAACCCAACATCCTGAATCGAATGTGATTGATTCCGTCGAAACCAGCACGGTTCAATCCAATACCCATAACACTGCTTCAACAACCAAAGATAAAGTCATCACAGATGAGAACTATGCAGTCAAAAACAATTACAGTTTCAAAGGTAAAGCAAGCCAGAAAGCCATCAACTTCGAAATGGATTTCGAAGGGAAACTGTATGATGACGGATTCTATATGGAATGCACTTCGCAGGGAGAAACGGAGTCTGTTGAATATTATTTCGATGGGGGAAAATACCCGATGGCTGTCCAATACAACAAAAGCAATGGTAAATATTACTATAGTCAATGGGCAGCAGAATATACTCTATCCGAATTCCTTGATGCCTATGATTTAGAAAAGAGCATCAAGAACACTACATGGGAATTCGTAAAGAGCGAAACCGAAAACGAAACCACATTCGACCGTTTCAAAAGTACAGACTCCATTCCGTTCTTCATGTTTTCAATATATCAGTTGAACTTTCCGACACTGGAGTTCAAGGCTGGGATCCTAAGCAAAGTCACTGGAACTATCAACGTCCCAACAGAAGATACGGATACTGTAGAACAGAATGACATGTCCGTCAGTGCCGGCAAAGAGGCAATGACATGCAACATCGAATTCGATATCGTAGAAATCGGAAACCAGACCATGGGGCATGAAAAGCCGATAAAAGTAGATGCTTATTCATCCTTTTATCCAAATAATCGTTACAATCGGAGAATCTTCGGATTCTCCTTTTTTGTTGAGGCATCAAAAGCATTGAATTTTTCTGCAAAATAAATACCTCTAGGTAATAATACCTAGAGGCAAGAGCAAAAGGAATTTTTATGTTAGAATTTATTAGCGTTACAAATGCTTTGACTCAAAAGCATATATAATAATATAGAAGTTTCATTCAAAAGTCAATAGGTGAAACACAAAGGAGATAAATTTGTATGAAATTTGAATACAGTTACGGAGCAGTTGTCTATCGGATCAAGGACGGAAGGACAGAATTTCTCATCGAACACATGAGACTTGGACATGTTTCGCTTGCCAAAGGCCACATCGAAAAAGGAGAGACAGAAGAACAGTGCGCTCTCCGGGAAATCAAAGAGGAAACAAACCTTGATGTCAGTCTGAACACCGATTTCCGTCATACGATCCAATACAGTCCAAAGCCAGGAATCTTGAAATACGTCACTTTCTTTCTTGCTTCAGCCACCAGTGATAAAATCGTCTCGCAACCTGAGGAAGTCAGCTATACCGAGTGGGCAAGTCCCGAAGATGCCATCGAAAAAGTGACGTTCGATACCGATAAGGAAACACTGAAAGACGCAATATCCTATATGAAAAAACATAATCTTCTTTGACTATGCAAAAGACAAAGTCGCAGATCCACTACAACATGTCCAGGATCAGAGGAAAAGACACCTCAATCGAGACGAAGCTGAGGAAAGAACTTTTCCACAATGGCATCCGGTACCGGAAGAATGTTTCCGGACTTTCCGGTCATCCGGACATCGTCATTTCGAAATATCGGATCATCATCTTCTGTGACGGGGATTTCTTCCACGGATATGACCTTGGGAAAATCGAATCGCAATTGAAGACAAATACGGCTTTTTGGATGGAAAAGATTGAGAGAAACCAGGAAAGGGATCGGAAGAACGACTTAAAACTTGTAAACCAAGGATACTTCGTTCTTCATTTCTGGGAACATGAAATCAAAGAGGATATCCAGGCTGTTCTAGATGAAATCTATGCATGTATAGAAAAACAGAAGATAATCCTGAAGTTAGATTGAATGTTCCGTTTAAATATCTATTTTCACCACAAAAAAGTAGAGCTTTGCTTAAAGCCCTACTTTTTTTGTTTCAGTCAATAAGGGTTCTATTAGAACTCTCTGTTCTTGAAGGCGTGGATACCAAGATACTTGGCTTCGGAACCGAGTTCTTCTTCGATTCTGAGAAGCTGGTTGTACTTGGCCATACGATCGGTTCTGGAAGCAGAACCAGTCTTGATCTGACCGGCATTGACGGCAACAGCCAAATCGGCGATAGTAGTATCTTCGGTTTCACCGGATCTATGAGAGACCATGCAGGTATAGGCGTTGGTCTGAGCAAGACGGATGGCATCCAAAGTCTCAGTCAAAGTACCAATCTGGTTGACCTTGATAAGAACGGAATTGGCGACATCGTTGATGATTCCCTTCTTGACGAAGGCAGGATTGGTGACGAAGAGATCGTCTCCGACAAGCTGGATCTTCTTTCCAAGTCTCTTGGTAAGTTCTTTCCAACCTTCCCAATCGGATTCGGCAAGACCATCTTCGATGGTGATGATGGAAGGATAATCCTTGACGAGCTTTTCCATATACTGGATCATCTCTTCAGTGGTCTTCTTTCCTTCGCCGGACTTCTTAAGATTGTAGACACCGTTTCCTTCATAGAATTCGGAAGAAGCAACATCCATACCTAAGAAGATCTGCTCTCCGAGCTTATAGCCGGCAGCAGCAACAGCTTCGGCAATCAAACTCAGTGGCTCTTCATTTCCTTCTTTGCAGGAAGGAGCAAATCCGCCTTCGTCGCCGACACCAGTCTCATATCCATGGGACTTGACGACCTTCTGTAAGGCGTGGAAGCATTCGACACCAGCTCTTAAAGCTTCATGGAAGGTATCGAAACCAGCAGGAATGATGAAGAATTCCTGGAAATCAACAGTAGACTGAGCATGGGCACCGCCATTGATGACGTTCATGCACGGAGTCGGAAGAGTCTTTGCATTGGTTCCGCCGATATAACGATACAACGGCATATGAAGAGACATAGCAGCAGCTCTTGCTGTGGCAAGAGAAACACCAAGGATGGCGTTTGCGCCAAGGTTCTTCTTGAACGGAGTTCCGTCAAGCTTGAGCATAGTCTCATCGACCAAAACCTGGTTGGTAGCCTCTAAGCCGATAACGGCCGGAGCAATCTTGGTGTTGACATTCTCGACAGCCTTGAGAACACCCTTTCCTCCGAATCTGGACTTGTCTCCATCTCTGAGTTCGAGAGCTTCGGATTCACCAGTGGAAGCACCAGAAGGAACGATAGCTCTTGCTAAGGTACCATCCTCTAAGCCGACTTCAACTTCGACAGTCGGATTACCACGGGAATCTAAGACTTCACGACCATGAACATAATTGATTTTAGCCATTGTAATAATCTCCTTTATTTATGACCTTAAGTATTATAACCAAAATATTTTTGATGTTAAATCAAATCACAAAAACCGAACGATTTTTCACACTTATCGCTTATTTCTTGAGATTATGAAGCTCTTTTGCAATCAAGCCGGCAACATAAGCGTTGTTCTTAATAAGAGCAATATTGGAAACAAGGGATTTTCCCTGAGTGAGACCGACAAGTTTATCGAGAAGATACGGAGTGACGGCTTTGCCTTTGATGTGGTCCTTTTCCATCATCTTGAGGGCTTCTTCGATTCTTTCGTTCATCCAATCATAATCGATGGAATATTCTTCCGGAATCGGATTGACGATAAGATTGCCTTGATTCAGACCAAGTTCATCTCCGATATGGATCATCTTGGCAATATCCAGGGCAGAATCCGCACTGAGATCAAGCTTATAGTCGGAGGTACGGGTATAGAATAACGGCATGTTCTTTGTCTGATAGCCGATGACACTGACACCCTGAGTTTCGAGATATTCCAAAGTTCTGGGAATATCAAGAATCGCCTTAGGTCCTGCACAGACGACATTGACCGGAGTACGGGCAAATTCATTGAGGTCGGCAGAGACATCCATGGTCTCGTTGAATCCTCTGTGGACTCCTCCGATTCCACCGGTTCCGAATACACGGATATGAGCAAGATTGGCCAAAATCATGGTAGCAGCAACCGTAGTGGAGCCAGTCAATCCCTCAGCAATGCAATACGGAAGATCCTTTCTACTGACCTTGATAGCAGAATGGTTCTGACCAAGTGCTTCAATTTCATCCTTGGAAAGTCCGATCTTGATTTCACCATCAAGAATACCGATTGTATATGGTTCAGCGCCGGCCTTACGAATCATGTCTTCGCAGGCAAGTGCACATTCGACGTTCTGCGGATAGGGCATACCATGAGTAAGCACAGTAGTTTCCAATGCAACAGCCGGTCTTCCGCTGAGATCCGGCAGGTTCTTCAGTTGTTCTTCAAGTTTCATTTTATTATTTGCCTTTCCTTAATATTTTATTCCTTTGCATCCGTAAAACGGAATACCATAAAGTGAGAATATTTCTGTCCTGCCTTCAAAATGATAGCGGAGAAAGGGATTCTGCTATTCTGAGGCTCGACGGCAATGGCCCTGCGATAAAGAAGGTTATCCCGATTGACGAACTCATCTTTGCTCATGGATGTATCGACATAGAAGTTTGCACCTTCGTAATCCGTCAGCACTTCCAGTTTCGTTTTTCCGTTGGAAAGAGTGATTTGCGGTTGTTCCGTATTCTTCTCATCGAAAAGAAGGAAATGATCGAAAGTATCCGGAAATTTGGAATTCTTCTTAATTCCATCCAACTTGGTCTTCAGTCGGCTTTCCCTTCTGAAATCAAGATAGGCAGGGACCTTTTCGATGCTTTCAATCAGCTCTGTTCCTTCTTTGAAGGCACCATATCTAGAGGCTTTGACTTTAAGAGTGTAATTATCGACGTTTTCTTCCCTTCCAAGATTGAAATACGGGTGGAAGGACATGAGAATCGGAGTATCCTGGTCGCTTTTCGCCTTTTGATATACATGGATTTCATTTTTTCCATAAGGAAGAAAATAAGTCACTTTGAAAAAGACATTACCAGGAAATCCGGCTTCACCATCCCTGGAATAGTAGGTGAAGATAATATAATTTCCCTGCGGTTGATTGGCAATGTAAACATTCCACTTCTTGAAAGAGAGAGACTCCATACCAGAACCATGACAGTTGATTCCGCCAGGATCATTGGATACAACGTCGAATTCATTGTGTCCGACTTGAAAATGGCTTGGAATCCTGCCGGCAATTCTAGCCAATGTTTTTCCATAATAATGGTCGGAGCTGTTATAGAGATTGATATCCTTCGGTTGAAGAATCATCGGAACCCCTTTGTAAGTCAAAGAGACAAGTCCCGCTCCGATCGTGGAGAAACCGGCTTCTAGATCGGCACCATTATTGACAATAAGACTACGTGGCATAAAAATACCTCCTAAGCAACGAAATAGGTCCTTCTATAAAAATAGAAGAACCTATGGATTGCTGTTTTTATTCTGCTTTGGCTTCTGCCTTTGTTTCCTCGGCAGTTCTCGGCTTCAAGGTTCCGTCCTTGAAAGCCTTGTAACGGAAATCGAGATCATCGGCAAAGAAGGAGCAAGCGTGTTTGTTGAATTCTTCCGGATTTTCCTTCATAAGGGCCTTGAATTTATCGACGGCAGCCTTTTGGTCTTCTCTCCAAGCATTGGAAAGAATAAGCTTGTTGTTATTGAAAATATCGGAGACTAGGATAACACCCTGCTTTTCATCTTTGCTGTTGGCAAAGAAGGCAAATCTAGTCTGGGTTTCAGGGTCATCATAACAGAAAGTGGAATCAAATTCCGTTTCAGTTCCATTTCCGTCATTGAGCTTGATATGTGCCTTGACCTGTCCGCTGAGAAGCTGGGCAGCGGCAGCGATGGTCTGATAGGACGGAAGAAGTCTAGCCTGAAGAAGCTCGGTAATCATATCGACACGGTTACGAATAGCCTGGTCATTTCCAATGATGAGCTTGAGATGTTTGGAATCCGGAGTGACAGAGAAAAGATATTGCCCACCGAAACTCGTTCCGATGCAGGAAACGAAGAAGATCTTCGAGACATAGTCGTAATAACGATAGACCTCAATCATGGTGACATCTCTTCCGGTTGTGGATTTAAGCTTGACTTCCACACCACCGTTATCAAGCTTGTTCTCGACTTCGATGGCATATTCGTTGGATTCCTCGACTTCCGGAGGGACGAGCTTCAGACTCGGCTTGATGTCAACATTGTAATGCTTCGTGGCTTCGACAGCTGCCTGAATGTTTCCGTTCTCGGTGATGTTTCCGTCTTTGTCGACATCGAAAAGACGATACACCAAAAGTGGCATATCAGAGCCTAACACTAAGACCTTTTCACCGCCTTCGGCTGTCGGTTCTCTGTAGATCAGAGACATTCTGGCTGGGCGGATGAACTTTTTGGCGGTTTCATCGGCGTTGGCTTGGATCTTATTTAGCAATTCTTCATCGGTCATATTACGTTCTCCTTTAGTGAATGCACACGTATGCATATATTATAGAGTGTTTCTCTTTGATTTTCCATAGCGAAATGTAAGGGCTTATTATTTCTTTTTTTATGGAAAATACAGATTCAAAACAGAATAAAAGCCCGTCTGGTTTTCCAAACGGGCTCAATTTACTTTGATGGCTGCTTCTCGCTCTTCTTGTCTTTCTGATGTTTGTTATGTCTGTCGAAGGTATTCTGGATGATGGTGAAAAGAATGGAATTCGGAGTTTCGCCTCGCATCTTGGCAAAAATATCGATAAGAACAGTACAAAGATTCGGCATCCCTACAGCATAGATGACAAGGACAAGATACATGAGTTTGTTCATATACCAATAGGTAGTTCCAGTAAGCTCCATGGATAGATTCCATTGGAGTTCTTTGAACTCGTTTGGAATATTTGAAGAGAACGCGGGAATAAACGGCATGACAAATGTCAGCAGTACAAAAGCCACAAGCGTGGAAACGAAGAGAATGAATCGGTACGTATTGAATGGAGCGCAGGCATTATATACCATACCCAAAGAAACAATAGACATCGTAATGGAGCAGAACGTGGTAAAAGCCATATTATCCGAAATTCCTTCTCCGATTTCCAAGAATCCGGAATATCTCAAGGCATAGTTGATCAGTATCGCGATCAATAGACATACGGCACCCGGAATTGCTCTCGAGAAGGTATTCCTAAGGAAATGTCCTTTGATGAGTGTATCATTTTTCTGAAGAGCAAGGAAGAAGGACGGAACACCGATACCAATGGTTTCCATGATCATGATATTATTGGCTTCGAACGGATATTTCATCGCGTGTCCGGGGATGAAAGCGGAGAGGACGACGATCAATGTCATGACAATCGTGAATATCGTTTTCATCAAGAACAGGGAACTGGATCTCTGGATATTGTTTACAACTCTTCTTCCTTCACTTACGACCGCCGGCATTGAAGCAAAATTAGAATCAAGGAGAACTAGATGGGCAACATTTCTGGCAGCACTTGATCCATTTGCCATGGCAATGGAGCAGTCCGCCTGTTTCATGGCAAGGATATCGTTGACGCCGTCGCCAGTCATGCCTACGGTCTTCTTTCTTCTCTTCAGTTCCGATACAATGACGGATTTTTGTTCCGGAGTCACACGGCCGAAGACTGTATATTGGTCGACCAAAGAGGCCACTTCATTGACGGACAGTCCTTCCAAAGAAACACAGCGTTCGGCATGAGGAACATTACACTTTCTTGCAATCTCAGAGACCGTGAGAGGATTATCACCGGAGATGATTTTGATTTCAACTCCGTTGTCGCTGAACCATTTGATTGTCTGAGGAGCTTCTCTTCGGATGTGATCGACCAAGACGAAGAGGGCAATCGGAGAAACTTTTCCCTGAAGCTCTCCGTCCTTGATTTCGAAGTCTCCATGGCAGAGCATGACGACTCGATATCCGGCACTTTCCTTATCCGCAATATACTTGCTGACCGTCTTGTCTTTTGTCTTATATACAAATTCAGGTGCACCAAGGACGAAAGTTCCTTCATCATAGAATGTGACCGCGGAATATTTCCTTGCAGAGGAAAAAGGAATCGATGTCTTCATGTGGTAATCGTTCCTGAGTGGATAAGCAGACATAAGCGCAATGCTGGTCTGATTGCTTTCCGTAAAGGAATTGAGATAACTGCCCATGACCTTTTTAAGATCATAGCGGTTGTCGATCATCAAAACTTCATTGCATTTCATGGTTCCGTCGGTCAGGGTACCGGTCTTATCCAGACACAGAACATTGACTCGTGCCAGCATTTCGATGCAGTAGAGGTCCTGAACCAAGGTATTCCTTTTGGCCAGATTCATGACTCCGACAGCAAGGGCAACGGAAGTAAGAAGGTACATACCGGAAGGAATCATACCGACGATGGAACCGGCAGTCTTGGAAACCGCAGCACTCATTGCCTGATAAACATTGTCGGCGGTATTGATGAAAGTACTGCTCCGGATGGTCGGGAGGAACTGGGATAGGAACATGGCAATACCTAGCGGAATGATGGCAAATCCGATGATACGGATAATGGAATTCAACGATCTGAGAAGTTCGGATTTAGGTTTCTGATATTCTTTTGCCTTGCTCTGAATCGAGCTGGCATAATTGAACCTTCCTATTTTGTCAGTCTTGACAATACAAGAACCGGAAACGATGAATGAGCCGGCAAAGATCTTATCTCCTGGTCTTTTCTTCACCGGTTGCGATTCACCGGTAAGAAGGGATTCATTCACTTCGAACGTTCCATCCAGAACGATGCTGTCGGCAGGTATCTGGTCTCCGTTGTTTAGTGTATAGACATCATCCAGGACGAGGTCCTGGGATTGGATGATTTCTGTCTTTCCGTTACGGACGACTTTGACATTCTGGGCTGTGACAAGTTTCAACTTGTCAATGGTTTTCTTGGATTTGATTTCCTGATAGATACCTATGGCCGTATTGATGATGGCAATAAAGATGAAGAAAGTCTGGCGGATTTTCCCGAAAACGGTAAGAAGAATAGCGATAGCAAGAAGAAGCATATTGAAATAGGTGAAAATATTGCTGACGAAGATCTGGAATATCGTCTTGGATTTATTGAAATCGTCTCTGTTGGTGAGTCCTTCCTGGATTCTTTTCTGAATCTGTTCATCATTCAATCCGGTCGTCATGCCCGGTTGGAATCTTTCTGCCTTTTCGATGATTTTGTCGTCCAGAATATTCTTCTTATCCTTTTCTTTCTTCTTGGAAATGAAGTTCTTTTCAAGTCTTTCGCCTTTGTCTACCTCCTTGATGACATCGGTTTGACTCTTCTCCTTGATTTCTTCTGGCTTGTTTTCCTCTTCCGAGGGAATATCCTGAGCTTCGGTATCAAGTCCGGTCGTCGTGACTTCCTTTACATCGTTCTCTTCCTTGATCAAGTCAGTCTCGTCTTTTTTTTCTTCTTCTTTTATTTTATCGGAGAGTGCCTGATTCATCATCGGTCTTCCGTTTTTTGCTTTCTTGAATGAAGCACTGCTTCTATTGTTAGTGTTTTGTTTTCCCATAATACTAATATTTTAGAAGAATCTTCTTTGTAAAAAAAGAAGAAATGAAAAAAGGGCATTCTTTCTATAGAAGAACGTCCAGTGAAACAAAAAGAAAACTCCGGTTTCCCGGAGTGTTAATCAAGATGGTGGATCATTAGGGACTCGAACCCTAGGCCCACTGATTAAGAGTCAGTTGCTCTACCAACTGAGCTAATGATCCATAAACTAGCTTGTTAATTATACGGCTTGTCTTTCTCGATTGCAAGTGAAATCTTAATTCTTTTGCAATTTTCTTTATATGCAAGGCATCTGGATCCCATAAGGGAAACCAGATACCCTGATTCTGCAGTAATCAACTGGATATAGAATCTTTTCTTCTCGTATTCAGTCATTTGTCGGACGATCCGGAACAATATGATGTTTCCTGCATCTGGCTTCATAGGATTCCTTGGCACCGACCTGAATGATCGGATCATTGTATTTTGCCGGTTTTCCGTCAATCAGCCTCTGTGTTCTCGTAGCAGCACATCCGCAGCAGGTACAGACCGCCGTCAGTTTTGTCACAATCTCGGCACGGGCAAGAAGCTGGGGCATCGGGCCGAATGGTTCTCCCCTGAAATCCATATCGAGTCCGGCGACAATGACACGTATGCCCCTGTCTGCCAGGGATTCACAGATAGAAACGATATCATCGGAAAAGAACTGAACCTCATCGATGGCGACGACCTGAGTATCTGGTTTGACAAGATCGATGATGGATTTTGCGTCTTTGATGGCATATGCCTCATACTTTTCTCCGTCATGGGAAGCAATGGCTGTCTTGTCATAACGATTGTCGATGGCTGGCTTGAACGCCACGATCTTCATCTTCGTATAGGAAAGAGTCTTGATTCTTCGAATCAGTTCTTCGCTTTTTCCGGCAAACATCGGCCCCGTAATGACTTCAATCCATCCCTTCTGTAATTCTTGATACATGATAGATACCCCTAAATCAATTCTGAAAGCTAGACTATTATACTGAAAGAACCGGTAAAATTAAGATGAAAATCACTTACATGAAAAGGACTATGGGCATCCTTGCTTTTTTATTAAAATCGTTTGTTTCAAGTTTATATATTTCTTCAGTCTTGTCTTAAAAGTCAAACAAACTAACGCCTTCTACCAGTTTCACTATTGCAATTTACTTTTATAAAAGAAATCATTCTTCTCCATCATCGATCTTTTGTGAATTTTCACGATTCATACAGAAAAAAAGAAAACTCATTTCTTTTTTTATATCTACAAGAACTGATATTTTGTATAATAATTCCAAAGGAGCTACATATTATGGCAAAATTAAAAGGTACCGTATTGACAGTCAAAGATGGAAAGTTGCTTGTTCTCTCCGAAAACAAATACTATATCGTAAAAGGCGAGGCAAATGACGGAGACATCGTCGAATTCGAAAGCAATGATTCCCTTCCGATGCCGTCTTACATGTTCGCAATCGCTGCCATGGAAGAAGAGAATCTCGATGAGACTCTCGATTTCATCCAGAAGCAGTGGTTCAAGAAATAAGGACGAAAACAGGCTGCTTTGCAGCCTTTTCTTGTTTTATGGAAACAGAATTCTCTAATTTTCCCGATGGCTGGAACGATTTTCTAAAAGAAGAAAAATCACTTTCCTACTTCAATAGCCTTGTTTCACATCTTGCCGAAAGCTATCAAAACGAAGATGTGACGCCAAAAAAGGAAGACATCTACAGAGCTTTGTCTTTTGTCAATCCAAGTCAGGTAAAGGTCGTCATTCTCGGTCAGGATCCCTATCCGACCAAAGGTGTAGCAAACGGTCTTGCTTTTTCTGTATCGGAAAATACCAAGCTTCCTCAATCCCTCAAGAACATCTATAAGGAACTTTTCTTCGAATATGGTTATCCTATTCCGGAGAGAAACGGCGATCTTTCCTGTTGGGCAAAGCAAGGGGTCCTGCTTCTGAACACTTCTCTGACGACTCTGGTCGGAAAGCCGAACGGAATGAAGAAAATCGGATGGACTATTTTCACTGACCATCTTCTTGAAAAGCTTTCCGATTCAAATGACCACAAGAGGATTTATCTTCTTCTTGGAAACGAGGCCATGAAAAAAGAGAGTCTTCTGAACAAGGAAAACTCTCTTATCATAAAAGCCGTACATCCTTCTCCTTTAAGTGCATCCAGAGGCTTCTTCCACTGCGGGTGTTTTAAGGAAGTAAACCGTTTGTTGAAGGAAAACGGACTAACCCCGATCAATTGGAAAATCGAGGATTCCCGGATTTCTCTTTTCTAGACATCAAGCCAATCATTGACATACTGCATGCTTCTTCTTCCGAGAGGAAGCTTTTTCAGTTCCACTCCGTGTTCGTAAAGCGGAGTAAGAACGGACTGCATCATGACATCCTGATACATTTCCTCGTCTTCCATCATCTTCTCGATGAAGGCAAAGCAGTGTCTGATTTCTTTTTCGTCCTTTTCTTCGATTTTCCGTTCCAGATATGGGACAAAGATTTCTTCATAGAAAGAATAGGCTGGAGTATCGAGGTCGAAGGTTCCATCCTTGATTTTCAGATAGTTCTTCTCCAAATATGGAAATTCCTTCAGAAGAATATTGTTCAGAGGATCTTTCTTCATTTCTCTTTGGAATATTCCTGATGCGTTCCGTCTAGACCTACGGTATCCAAAATCGGAAGAGAAACGACAATACCCATGCCCTTTGTCTTGATGCCGGCCTCATCATATACCGCCTTCATAACGGCATCCTTGGTATCCTTGGGAACGACGATGAAGACCATTTCCTTTTCCGGCTGTATAACAATGCCGTACTCTTTTGCGAGATTCGGATTTCCTGTACCTCTTGCTACGGTTATGGTTCCGCCCTTGGCACCTGCTTTTCTGGCAGCTTCCATCACAAGATCGGTATTTCCCTTATTGACAATAGCTAGAATGAGGGAGTATTCGTTCTTATCCTTATGAAGATCTTCCTGTCCCTGTGTCACGATTTCTTTCTTCGTTTCATTCATTTTCTTTTCCCTCACTTCGCGATTCTGATCCGACAGATATTTATAGACGGAAATGCCGCAGACTCCATCAAGCAAAGAGGCAAACATAATGCCTTTTGCCTCTTTGGAAATGGCAAATCTCTGGTAGGCGATGTTCTTCATTTTCTCGACATCCGATACCCTGGCAATCGATAGGACAATGTCTTTTCTTGTCTCGATGACGCCGAGGACATTGACGACTTCCTGAGGCGGCATCGAATATCCAAAGAGAACCATAGAAAGAGAGGCGCCAGCTTCTTCATACTGATTCACGTAATAATTCGCCTGATTTCTATTTACGATTGTGACTACCATAGCAAGAGAATCCGTTTTTTCTCTCTTGTCATAGGGGGCTCTTTGCACATTTTCTTTTTTATCGCCCGTCTGACTTTTTCTTTTCTTTCCAAAAAACATAGTCGTTTCCTTTCTTTAGCATGGAAGATGGATGACCTGACTGTCGTCTTCTTCGAATACAGCACGAAGAGCCTTGCGATAGGCAAACTTAGTTCTGACCACTGAACTGATACCGACAAGTTCCATACAGATAATTGGAAGGATGGACATGATACCGACAATACCAAACCCGTTCCTGAGAATCATCTCACCGAAATTCGGACTGGAGGAATATAGACATTTCGCATATCCGATGAACATCGGAAGAAAGAAACAACTGGCCATTGTTCCTGTAGCAACGCCTGCACTATCGATTGCGATGGAGACAAAGATATCCGGTGAAACAAAGGCTAGTGCGAGAGCAAGAAGCATGAGTGGAACAACAAAATATGCCATGTCAATATTGTAGGTCGTACGAATGGAATTCAAAACAATGGCAATACCGGTAGACATACAAAGGGCAACGAAGATGGTTGGTTTGTTGATGCTTCCTCTGGAAACTTCGCTGACCTGATCGGCAAGCACATGGACGCTGGGTTCGGCAAGCATGGAGATAAAACCGAAAAGGAAGCAGACAAGAAGGACTTCCCAGAGTCTTCCTTGAGAGGATACGGAAGCAAAATTCTGACCGAGGTTGTAGGCAACAGACATCAGTCCCGCTTCTGCAGCAAAGAGGAACAGAACAAGGCCGACATAAACATAAACAAGGCCGATGATGATAGACCAGAATTCTTTCTTATGAAGTTTAAGGAAGATATTGTAGCCTAAAAAGAAAAGAAGAATCGGAAGAATGGAAATACCGACATTGATGGCGTTTTCCTTCAAAGCGGTAAGATAGGCACCGCCGATCGTATTCCACCCCTCGATTTGATAAAAGAGCGGCGGAATACCCAAACTCTGGTTCCCGCCATTCACTGCTTCGCCAAGACTGTTTTCGACATTGCCGATACCCAGCTTCTTCAAAACTACAGAAAAGCAAGTGACAGCTAAAACCGTACCAAGTGAACAAAGTCCAGAGTATCCAAAGGAATCATCTTCGGCATTGCTTCCACCTAATACAGAAGCAACTCCGACACCCAAAGAAAGAATGAAGGGAACCGTAACCGGACCAGTCGTCACACCACCGGCATCGAAAATGACAGAGAAGAAATCCTGGTCTGCCAAGGAAGCAAGCATAAAGACCAAACCATATCCCAAGGCCAGCCAATATTTGATGCTTTTATCGAAGATGACTCTCAGAATCGCAATCATCAAAAAGATGCCTACACCGACAGCACTGACTGCAACAAGAATCCATTTCTGAACGATGTTTGCCGGAAAAAGTCTGCTTGCCAATACCCCTAAGTCAGGCTCAGCCATCGTCGCCAGGAAACCCATCAGCAATGCAATAACCAAAAGGAGAATCAAAGACTTTCGTTTTGTCAGGGTTTTTCCTACCAATGATCCGATTTTTCCGGTTGATTTTTCAGCACCGATGTTAAAGAATGCCATTCCAACAATCAACGGAACGATAGATAAGAGAAAAGAGACGAGCACTGGTCCGAAACGATTCGGATAAACGCTGACATTATCCGGAGCAAAATCCGGAGAGACAAAGGTTAGTACGATAATAAGAAGAGCAATCGGCAGAACCGAAAAACACCCTTCTTTTATCTTAGAGATGAATTCTTTTTTCATTTAAACTCCCCTAAAACAATATACCTTATTATTTTAGCAAATATCGCTTTTCTTTTCTCGAATTATCGCAATTCTTTGAAGATAAGGAAAGATTCGTATACAAGATAGATAACACGCCATCCTAAGGACAAGATCTATCCAATCATATTAAAAGCAAGTTTTTGTTTGTCTTTTCGGCAATAATGGGTAAAATATTTGCGTTATGAAAGAAAAAATACTGATTTCAGCCTGTCTTCTTGGGCAGAAAGTCCGCTATGACGGAAAATCCAAGGAAGTAAAAGGCCTCATCGAGCTAACCAAATATTATGATGTGATCCCGATGTGTCCGGAATGTTCCGGTGGACTGAAGATTCCACGTGTCCCCAGTGAAATCGTCGGAGATAAGGTCCTAGCAAAAAACGGAAGGGATGTCACATCCAATTATCATGACGGCGCCTATATGGCTGCAACCATCTGCAAGCTCTACAATATCAAATTAGCTGTTTTGAAAGAGCGCTCCCCAAGCTGTGGAACTCATTTCATCCATGATGGTTCCTTTACCGACAAAGTAATCGAAGGTCAGGGTATCACAGCAAGAAAACTCGCATCAATAGGTGTAAAATGCATCAATGAAAACGAAGCTTTGGAGCTTCTTAATAAGCTCAAGGAAGAGAAGAAATAATTAGGTTATGGTTGGGTTTCAAATTTCATCGATTCCGATCAAGAATCGCTATGTTTTGGCACCATTGGCCGGATTCACTGACTATTCAATGCGCAAGATGTGTGCCGACTATGGAGCCGGGTTGGTTTATTCGGAAATGGAATCCTGTGATTCCATTCTTTATGGAAGCAAGGCAACAATTGAAGATCTTGAAGCAACGAAATTAGACAAGAAGACCTGTCCCGACAGTAAGCTTGCCTTGCAGATTTTCGGTGGGAAAAAGGATATCGTACTTTCAAGTATCCCTGTTTTCGAATCCTATGGGGATTATGATTTTCTCGATTTCAATTGCGGATGCCCAGTACCAAAGGTTCTAAAACAAAAAGCGGGATCTGGTTGGTTGAGAAGGCCTGAAGAGATGATTGATCTTCTTACGGAAATGGTAAAAATATCCAAAAAACCCGTCTTAGTCAAAATCAGACTCGGATTCGACCATATCCTAGATATTCCAGCTCTTTGCAAAAGAATCGAAGAAGCAGGAGTAAAAGCCATCGCCATTCATGGAAGAACAAGAAACGAGCTTTTTCAGGGGCCTGTCCATTATGATGAAATCAGAAAAGCCAAAGAGGCCTGCACTATTCCGATTATCGCAAACGGTTCCATTGATGAGACAAACGGTCTAGACATTCTCAAACTGACTAACGCCGACGCCATCATGATTGGTCAGAGAGCCATAGGCTATCCGAAGGTGTTCGATGATTTGATTCGGGAAGAAGAAAATCAGCCCTGCAAGGAAAACTCTCTTTTACGCCAAGTCGAGGATCTGAAGAAGCATCTGCAGCTCATCTTTTCTCTCAAGGATGAAAGAAGGGCGAGCGATGTAATGCGTGGAATATCAACCAGATACATCAAAGGCTACGACAACTGTTCAAGCATACGAAGTCAGCTTGTCCATTGTAGAAACCTAAACGAGTATTTTTCCGTTTTGGATTCCATTCATTTTTCGTTCAGTAACGAATAGGCATAAAAGGTCATCGCTCTGGCACATCCATCCAGATTATTGTAATCGAAATCTGCTTTCTTCCAAGAATCATAGATATCGGCCAGTCCCATAAAATAATATTGTTCGATGAATTCCTTTTTCGTTCGATTGTTGCATTTTTTCATCAGCCTCTGTTTTATATCATCGGTAAAACCGGCATTTGTTGTTCTCAGCTTGATTTTTCCTTCGACGAGAAAAAAAGATCTGTTTCGATAAACGTATTCCAATATCTGTTTGCAGCTCGAATAGCAGGAATAAACATCATGGATACTCTTCATACATTCTTTTACCTTTGCCTCAAAAGGCATAATATAAAAATCCAGGATATCCTCGAATAATTCTTGAGTATGACTATAACAAGAATAAATCGTCGTCCTGCTGATTCCAGTCGCCTTGGAAATCAGTAAAAAATTCATTTTCTCTACATCATGTTTTTTTCAAAAACGACAAAACGAAGTCGAAGATTTTGGATTTCGTTTCTTTTTTCACAAGATCCTCCTATTTCAATTGAACACTTTTTAAAACTTTTGTTCTTCAAATCAATTTTTTCTATTATATACTTCTTTCAACAGAAAGGATATATGAAATGTTGCCGAAATTATTATTACTGACAATGTCTATTAACTTTATCATGCCGACAGAAGGATTAATCTGTGAACATGAAAAACCCTTTAATACAATTTGCTCCGAAAACGAGCTCTCCTCTCCGAAACCAATCATGAGAAGGCAGACGGCTTGAAATATTACTGGGGTTATAACAACGAGAAAGCCTCTGACAAAGAATCGGGATACATTTATTTTGATTTCGATTCTTATTATCAAGAATTCACAAATATTTCTCGACTTTATCTTCTCAATATCAAGGTCAAATTTACGTCTGGATATATTGCATGTCAAAATAAGGAATCTGGTTATAGTGACATGTTTGATTTAGACAAAGGATTTGTTCATGTTGCTGCAGTTAACAATTTCAAAGACAAAAACGACACTTCTTCTAGCGTTAAGCTTTTAGCATCCTGGCCAGATAGTTCAAAGTCAACATCAACGATATGATCAACCTATAGTGTCAATTACTCATCTAATTGGGACAATTACTCGGAGCTTTCATGGCCAGCAGGCGTCAAAGCAAGTGTTTCCAAATCGAAAGGATTATCTATTACAATAGACCATTCAACAACAATCACTACTGATGAACCTGTCGTATCTACACAAACAAGTCCGAAAAATAATCTAGAACAACAGTGGAATTATCAATACAAAGCTTTAGGAAAAGCTACTTATACTCTTGATACCTATTATCAAAACGATGCTATCGTCTTCGATACCTACGGATTTGTTTTCGACCGATATATTAATATGTCGAATGTTCAATGGAAAAATTGTTGGTGGGAATCTCATGATGAACATGATTATTCGCTTAGAACTTATTTAGGTTTGGGAAGGAACCCTGGAAAATGAAATTAAAACAATTATCAAATCTGTTCTTGGTTTTAGCAGCAGCTCTTCTTCTTGGCGGAAGCATCACTTATGGAATACTGGACGCAAATTCCAGACCTGTTCCGCCTGCCGTATTGTTCCTGGTATTAGGTCTAATCTTTGCCCTTGTCTCTCTTGTCCTTATTTGCATAAACAAAGACAGCAAATAGATAGTTTCATTTTTTTCGATTTTTTGACAGTGATGCTTGCTTTGAATTCAAAGCAAGCATCACTGTTTTTCTTTTATTTGACCAAGAAGTATACTTCATTTCTTCATGTATACAAGTTCGGTTATTTTCCGATAGTTATGGGCAAATTGAGCAATACGCGTAAGTAGTGAGCAAATTTCAATCATAATTTGCGCATTTTGTGTTGCTTACGATATCCATTTTAGCTAAAATATATTTGTTTTGGAGGTGTGTATGAGTTCAAGAGACAGAGACGCAGAAATCCTCAAGCTCCTCGAGGAAAGTCCCTCTCAGTTTGTCTCCGTGGAAAGCCTGTCCGAATATTTCAAGACAAGTGAATCCACGATTCGAAGAGACTTGCAGAGAATGGGTGCTCAACACAAGATTCTCCGTGTCCATGGTGGAGCTGCCAGTCTTCATTTTTCCGGCAACTTCAAATTCGAGCGTCTGGACAGGGAATACTTGGAAAGAGAGAGAACGGAACCTGAAGTAAAGAAATATATTGCAAGCCAGGCCGCAAAGTTCGTCAAGGAAGGAAGCTGTATCTATTTGGATGCATCAACTACCGTAGCCAGCATGATCCCTTACCTTCCCTCTTTCAAAAACACATACTATGTTACCAATTCGCCTGCCTTGGCACAGAAGATTGCCGAACGTGGGCTCACTGCCTATGTGACTGGCGGAGAACTGAAACTAACGACCAACGCCTTCATCGGACCTTATGCCATTGACTTCATTTCAAAATTCAACTTCGATGTCGGATTCTTCGGTACAAACGGCATCCATCCTCAGGCAAAATTCACAACTCCCGACCCTCAGGAATGTGCTGTAAAATCCAGTGCATTGAACAAATGCTATCAGGTCTTCATTCTAGCCGATCACAGTAAGTTCGACAATATCGCTACTGCGACATTCTCTGACTTCTCGAGGCCGACTTTGATTACCGACCATATCGACAGCAAATACCAATCCCTCATCAAAGCCATCGAAGTAGATATTCCAGATGAAATCAAAGAATAACAAAAGAGGAAACTAAAATGATTTATTCACTTACGATTGCACCATCCATCGACTATACCTTGGATCTCAACGGAAAGGAACTCCGTGTCGACGGAATCAACCGTCCTTTGGCAAAAGGCTTCTCCATCGGAGGAAAAGGAATCACTGTCTCCAGAATGCTCAAGAACCTGAGAATCGATTCCATTCCGCTTGTCGCAGCCGGAGGAGACAATGGTGAAACCATCAAGCATATGGTTGGCAAAGAATTCGACAAAATCATCTATCTTCCGACGGAATCCAATTCCAGAATCGACGTTCTCATCACAGGTCCGGATACTGATTTGAGATTCGATCCGGCTGCTCCGAAGATTCGTGAAAGCGGACTGAAGAAGCTTTTCGAGTATTTCAAGAAGCATCTGAAGGCCGATGATATTGTCATCATGGCAGGATCCCTTGGTCAGGAAGACAAGCATTTGTACCAGAAGATCATGGATGAATGCATCAATCCCAGCGGTGCTAGGACGATTCTCGATACCGTCGATGATGCCTTAATCAACGCCCTCCCTTCCAAGCCATTCATGATCAAGCCGAATGACGAGGAACTCGGAGACCTCATCGGAAAGAAGATGGAATCCGACGAAGACATTCTCAAAGGCGGAGAAGAGCTCAAAAAGAAGGGACCGAAGACCGTTATGGTCACCTTAGGAAGAAGAGGAGCCTACTACTTTGCAGAAGACGGATCCATCTATCATTGCTCCAATGCAGTCGGTAAACAGATTTCTGCTGTCGGCGCCGGTGACAGTTCCATTGCCGGTTTCATCAAAGGATTAAGCGAAAACAAATCAATCGAGGAAACGCTGAAATATTCTATGGCTGCCGGTGGTGCCACTGCTTTCAGCGAACATCTTGGATCCTACAAACTTTGGAAGTCTCTAATTCCACAAATCAAGGTCACCAAGATCAAGTAATCGTATTCATTCTCGGCTTAATAAAACCAGCAACAAAAGTTATGAGTGCCACATGATAAAACAGTGGCACTTTTTAAATTTATCAAAATAACATCGTTGTTTAAACCACAAACACAATCCATTCAAAGTTAAAAACATTACACAGTCATATTTAAATTGTTAATAAGAATTCCTCAATTTTTCTACTATATAAATAAATTATATGAAGTTATCTTCGAACTCCATATTTAGAATCAGTTCTTATTCTTTCTTCAATTGTTTTCTCAATGTATCTAGCCTTATGATTTGTACATTTTCTTTTGTCTTTGTCGTATTAGATAAAACAGTATGCGGTCTGATGATAATATAATCCGCATCAAGAGGATTTCTTACTATTGTAGCGCCCTTTTTTCTTAGTTCTTTTCCGAATTCATACAAACAAGAAAAATCATCTTCAAACAGAAGATAATTAAAACAGACATTCTTCTTATAATATCTTTCATCGTAGCTATCCAAGGACGGGTAGACAGAATTGACCTCTATATAAAAATTATCAATTTCTTTTGACTTTTTTCTTTTCGCTTCTTTGACTTTTCTTCTCTTTTCCGCGTCTTCCAAAAACATGGGTATGTCCCCATAGGCGTCCTTATATTTTTCGATTGCCTCGTTGACGGTCATATTGTTTTGTTCTAACAGTTTCTTGAATACTTCCATAGTCATGAAAGCATCATCGTCGCTTTCATGGTAAGTATAGGATTTTAGTCCGTACTGATCAATCAGATGATCAAGTCCGGATGGATTCTTCCTTTGATAGAGGCGTTTTTCAAAGGCCTGGATGTCAAAGAAAGAGAAATTGAACATCGGAAGATTATATCTTTTGCAAGTATAAGTCAGATAGGAGATATCCTGTTTGACGGCAAATCCAAAGGCAATGATTTCTTCTTTAGTAAACAGATTCTTTATTTCCTGATAATAGTGCGGGAAGGTATGACTCCATTTGAAACGGAACAGAGGATAGGCTAATTTGATTCCATTTCCGCTTTTGGCATTTCCAAGATAGAAGGGAGCATCAGGATTGATGATGATGTCTTTTTTCTTTAGAACCTGAAAACTTTCATCGGTAATGACATATCCGAGAGAACAAATCTTCCCTTCTCCCTGAAGGCAATTGGCACATTCGCAGTCAAAGAACACATATTTCATATCTTCTTTATTGTATAACAAACTTAATGAAAACAAAGGTGTTTATCATACATATTCCAAAAAAGTGTTGTTTTGATTGATTGAAAAAAGAAAGCTTTACGATACAATAAAGGCATGAAAAAAGAAAACCTGTTCAACAATATCAAAGCTGTAATCTTCGACCTAGATGGAACTCTGATGGATAGTCTTGGAATTTGGAACAAAATCGACGAAGATTTCTTCCATATGCACAATATGGATGTTCCAAAAGATTATCAAGACAAGATTGCCCACATGAATTTTATGGAAATGGCCCATTTTACCCATGACACCTATGGGTTTAAAGAATCTCCGGAAGAAATCGCAAAAATCTGGACAGATATGTCTGTTCAAAGCTATAGCCATACAATACAGGCAAAGCCTTTTGCCAAGGAATTCGTCAGAAAACTGAAGGATTCCGGATATCCGATCGGCCTTGTCACAACAAATAAACGCATCCTATATGAATCCTGTCTGAAGAACAACGGAATGTGGGAATATTTTGATTCGGCATTAGATGTAAACGATCTGAATACCAGCAAAAAGGAACCAACATGCTATAAGATCATGGCCGAAAGACTGAAGGCCGACATCTCTTCCACCATCGTGTTCGAAGATATACTGACCGCCGTAAAAACATGCAAGATTGCCGGATTCAGGACCGTAGCCGTAAAGGATGATGCATCAAAGAAAGATCTTGCCGCCATTCTTTCCTTTGCAGACTACTACTTGGAAAGCTATCGGGAATTTCTTCCTCTCGAATTTAAAAGGTAGGATTGACTAACTACACTATCAAAGTCTAAACTATACTCGCTTGAGGGAGTAGTTGTCGCCATAGGCGAGGCTATGTCAACATCATGACCGTTCCGGTCTGGCAAAGTCAGAAATAACGAGACTTAAGCAGAGAATTGCCGAATGAGGTAGATTCTCTGCTTAAGTCTCTTTTTTTAGCCCCAAGCCCCATTGGAGGTATCGATATGTGGTGGATTTATCCGGTCTATTTTCTTGATTTGATTGCAATGATTGCTCTGTCTTTCCTGCTCGGAGATCTCGTCGACAAGCTGGACAAGAAGACCAAAATATCCGGAGCTTTCATCGGCGGTGTCCTTCTTGCTGCCGTCACCTCTCTTCCGGAGCTATTTACGGCCATATCCAGTATCTTCTTGGTCAATGAACCGGAATATGTCGTCGGCGATCTATTGGGTTCCATTGTCTTCGACATTGTCTGTCTTCTTCTAGAAACAGCATTGTTTGTCAAGAAATTCAAGGAAGCCAAGCTCGGAAAATTCCACCTTATCAATGGTCTAGCCTGTCTATTGATGTATATCCTTGCCGCTTATGCATTCTTCGCTCCCAAGAACATGCAGCTAATGCTCGGAGACATCAATTTCATCTCCATTCTCATCTTCGCCATCTACATCGTCACATTGATCATCCAGCCAAAGGAAGAAGAAAAAGAGGAAGGCGAAAAAGAAACCATCAAGATGAGCCTGAAGATGATTGTCATTCTCTTTATCATTTCTTCCATTCTTTTGATCGGAACTTCCGTTGCACTTACTTACCTTACGAAGATGATTCAAACTGCTCTTCCAATCCTTACTGGTTCTGTTGCCGGTGCCTTGCTTCTTGGTATCGGAACATCCATTCCGGAAATCGTCTCTACCGCTCAGCTTTTCAAGAAGAAGAATTTCGATGCCGGCTACGGAAACATGATTGGTTCCTGCACGTTTGATTTTGCCATTTTCGCTTTGAGTGACTTCCTCACCTGGCATCAGTGGAACAACCACACCACTGCTGAAGGAGGCTACCTCATTTCCGAAAGAGGCCTTTATATATTAAATGGCGATACGATGCAGTTCGAGTTATTCGGCATGGCGATTTGCGCAGTTGCTATTCTTTTGATGTTAGGAAAGATGTTTTCTAAAAAATTCAGTGAAAAGAAATCCATCTGCTATACTAGTGCATTTGTAGCTGGACTTGCATCGTTGGCAATGTATCTTATCATTTTCATTCTTTAATCCATAATTCAAATAGAGCACACTAGGGGAGTAATTGAATCTTCGTTATCCGTCAACACGTTGGATAAATATATCCTTCCGGATAATGACCTTTATGGCAATGAGACCTAGATAAGAAAGGAATACATCTATGAACAAAAACGAGGATGAAAATCAGTCTAGGTTTTACTATTCGAAGTCCGTTTTTGATGTGCAGAAAGAACTGAAAACCGATTGTGAAAACGGTCTAACAAGCGAGGAAGCAAGACAAAGGCTTGCACAACTAGGCCCAAACAAACTCCAGGAGAAAAAGAAGAAGCCTTTTATCAGAAAGCTTTTGGATCAGTTCAAGGAACCGATGGTAATTGTCCTTCTTTTGGCCAGCTTAGTTTCCTTTGCCATCTTCATCATCAACGGGATCATCAATATCAACTCTTCTATCGACGGGACAAGTTTTCTAAGAGGATTCGACAAAGTCAGCCAGAAATACACGAACAACGATGAATACATCGATGGAATCGTGATTCTTCTTATCATCGTCATCAATGCGTTCATTGGTGCAATCCAGGAACAAAAAGCAGAGCAGTCACTGGATGCCTTGAAAAAACTATCCACTCCGAAGTGTACAGTCAAAAGAGACGGGAGGCTTGTTATCGTAGACAGCGAGGATATCGTTGTCGGTGATTTAGTGATACTGGAAGAAGGAAGCATCGTTCCAGCCGACCTCAGGCTTGTCACTTCCATCGATCTTAAAAGCGATGAATCATCCTTGACCGGAGAATCTCTTCCGGTAGAAAAGGATGCCGATGTCGTTCTAGACAAGAAAACCGTCTCCGCGGAAAGAAGGAATTTATGCTATTCTTCCTGTCCGATCAGCTATGGTAGAGGAAGCGGAATCGTAATTGCGACAGGTATGGATACCGAAGTCGGAAAAATCGCAGCCATGCTTGATCAGGATAATGAAGATGAAACGCCTCTTCAGAAGAAACTGAAGAAACTATCCAAGCAGATCGGAATCATCTGTCTTGTCATTGTCATTTTAACCTTCTTGGCTGGATTCATCTGGGCTTTGGTAAGATGCGGACAGAAGAACGATTTTTCCAATCTCGGAATGGAGATTCTTTCCCTTTTCGAGGAATCGATTGCCTTGGCTGTTGCCGCCATTCCGGAAGGTCTTTCCGCCATCGTCACAATTGCTTTGGCCCTTGGTGTCAACAAAATGGTGAAAGCCAATACCATCGTAAGAAAGCTTCCTTCTGTCGAAACTCTAGGCTCAGTGACCGTTGTATGCTCCGACAAGACCGGAACCCTGACACAGAATCGAATGACGGTAAAGAAAGTCTACCTGAATGATACCACCTACGATGCCGACAAGATCAATTCGAAGGAAGTGGATTTTCTTGCAACAGGAATGATGTTATGCTCCAATGCCTCCATCAATGGGGATCGCTATGGTGATCCGACAGAGCTCGCTCTTCTCGACTATGCGAAATTTTTCGGTATCGACAAAGAGAAAACAGAAAAGGAAAGTCAGCCGAGAATGGATGAGCTTCCCTTTGATTCCGTAAGGAAGATGATGTCCATCGAAACCAGATTGCAGGGGAAACGCATTGTCTACACAAAAGGTGCCCTGGACTCGATTCTAAAACATACCGACAGAATTCTCGAAAACGGGGAAATACGTGAAATTAGAGAAGAGGACATTCGTAGGATCAACAAAGCCAGCAAAGAAATGGCCAGCCAGGCCTATCGTGTTCTCGCCTTTGCCTATAAGGAGCAGACTGGAACAGATCGTATGGATGAGGAGAACCTGATTTTCGTAGGAATGGTCGGAATGATTGATCCGGAACGGGAAGAAGCAAAACCTGCCGTCAGGAAACTGAAGGAGGCCGGAATACGGACCGTCATGATCACCGGAGATCACAAGGACACCGCTTTTGCCATTGCGAAGAACCTGTCCATCGCTTCAGACATCAATGAATGCGTAAGCGGAGAAGAACTGAATTCCATGTCGGAAGAGGAACTGAAGAAAAAGGTTCAGACAGCCAATGTCTTTGCCAGAGTCTCGCCGGAAAACAAAGTCCAGATCGTCAAAGCACTGAAAGCAAACGGAAATATCGTTTCTATGACAGGAGATGGTGTGAATGATGCCCCATCCCTGAGAGCTGCCGACATCGGCATCGCCATGGGGATAACGGGAACGGATGTTGCAAAATCAGCGGCCGACATGGTTTTGACCGACGACAACTTTGCATCGATTGAGAAGGCAGTGGAAGAGGGACGCGGAATCTATTCCAATGTGAAAAAAGCAATCTTCTATCTGCTTTCGAGCAATTTCGGTGAAGTCATGGCCATGTTCTTCACCTTGGTTCTCGGTCTTCCGACTCCACTGGAAACCCTTCAGATTCTTTGGATCAACCTGATTACCGATTCTCTTCCCGCTATCGCACTTAGCATGGACAACAAAGAGAAAGACATCATGAAGCAGAAACCACGCAATCCAAAGGATGGCGTGTTTGCCCATGGCGGTTTTCTTTTCTGCCTTGGCTATGGATTTGTCATCTTCCTTGTGACATTCAGTGGCTACCTGATACCTGGAATTCTTGCCTATACTGGTTCGACTTTGAGTTTTGCACCCGCAATCAATGAGAGCGTCAGGCAGAGCTGGGGAAGCGGCTATCTTGGTTTTATCAATTGTATGTCCAACGAAATCGTCCACAAAGAAGCAACCACATTTGCTTTCACCGTCCTTGCGATCTCCCAGTTGTTCCACATGGTGGGAATGACGGATATCAAGCAAAGCTTCATCCATGTATTCAGAGACGGAAACTGGATGCTTCTTATTTCCTTTGTTCTCGGTTTCCTTCTCCAGATCGGTGTTACGGAAATTCCTGTAATCACAGACGTATTCCAAACCATATCTCTTGATATAAAAGAATGGTTGATGCTGGCCTTGATTGCCTTCTTGCCTCTTATTGTTCATGAAGTGATGGCACCGATATTCAAAAAGAAAGAAGCCAAAATCATTTAAGACATCAATCCTATCAAATCCGATTTTTCAAAGAAAATGAAAACTGCCTTTAGAGCAAGGCAACCAAAAAAGAACGGTCGGTGCAGTATAAACTATACACATCGACCGTTTTTTGATCCGTATTTGAAATCAAGCTTCATGACTTCCTTTCGTTTTCCATGGATAAGAATCCTACTTCGAATACAGATCCTTATTTTGTTTCCTTGCCTATGATTTCTTTTTCGATGAAGGCATCCACTGCTTTTCTGATTTCTTGAAACGCAGTATCGAAATCATCTGTAAAATAAGGATCGTCGATATTCTTTTTGATCCCAGTATACTCATAGAGAAGATGGGTTCTTTCCATTCCATGATTGGACATCAATCTGCTGATTTGTATTTTCTGGAAAGACTCCATATAAAGCACATAATCCTGCTGAAGGAATTCTTTCGGATTGAGCTGATGTGCACTATGTTTCTCAAAAGGAATTTTGTTCTTAATCAATTCATCCTGAGCCTTCTTTTCCATATCGTATCCTTTTGTGGAAATTTCCAAAGCAGCAGAAGTAACCTGATATTCGTTTTCAAGCCCAAGAGTCTTCAAGCGATAACGAAGATAGAACATCGCCATCGGAGATCGACAGATGTTTCCTTGACATATGAACATGATTTTTTTCATTGTATTAAATCCCCTCTAACCATCGAATTCTCTATATGAACAGTATTGCTTCTATCATCCAGTCACATTCTTGAATCATCGCCTTGTGGATATGATTTTTTCTGTTTCCAGTAACATCATTTGTACCATCAGTATGCGACATTGCTATTTCAGATAATATGTAATGACCTCGTGCAATTGGTATGACGTGAGTTATACCGAAAAATATCATCTAGTACATAAGATTCTGGCAATATCACAACTTAACAGGGAAGTCACCATGAAAAGTATAATCTATGTCAGCATCGATGTCCATAAGGCTACCTTCTCTGCCTGCTGCTACAAGGCCGGCACTCAGTCCTACCTTGTCAAGGATACGTTCGAAGGTAGACACTGACAAGGTCCACGAATACCCTCGGACGATCAAAGACAGCATGGGAGGCGACATCGAGTTCCACTGCGGATATGAGGCAGGATGCAGGAATACAGCCTTGCGATAAACTATGAGGCTTACAAAACATCCGAAACTCACTTTTGATTCACTGTTTTTTCTTTTTCAGTTGGACAAAGAAGCAGATTGCAAAAGTAACAATCGCTCCCAGGAAATATCCAGAGAAATCGATCCCGACATCATTCCAGGACGGTCCTCTGTTTCCGGCATTGATCTGAAGGAATTCCGAGAACATAGCGATGAGAAGACCAAGAATCAAGAAAACAAGAGAAAGCACATATTTCCGTTTTCCTTTTCCGAAGAAGAAAAAGACAGTCAAAATGCCGAAGACAGCATCAAGAAGAAAAACTCCGAAATGTCCGATTACTTTGCGGACGATGTAATTGATATGATCGAATTTTTCGCCATCCATTGCCGTGATGGCAATGGTTGCTGTTCCTTCGATTTTAGGATTCCTAAGCCAGTATACGGTAATTCTGACGCTACCCTTTTTGTATCCGACAAGATATCCGCTCTCATCGATGCTGCAAATGGATGAGTCATCAACTTTGAACCCGACTTCCGGATAAGTGACAGGAAGATTTTCCTTTTCAGAAACCAGAGAATAGGAAAGCTTTTCGGTTTTTCCGTACTGAAGGGAAGAAAAAGAGACATTGATTGATAACGGTTTTACTTCCAATACCGTAAGATGGAATGTGGTTGAAACATCTGGATTGCCGATACTTTCGATATGGATGTCGTAATTTCCTTCTTTTTCGGGAACTATGGTTTCATCACATACCTGGATGTTTGCTTCCTTCCGGATTTGAATTGCGGTATCTGAGCAGTCTTGGTTGAATACCGGTCTGATTTCCTTTTTCTCTCCGACATACATCGTAATGGATTCGTCATATTGGATCTTGGTCGGCCTGACAAACTTTCCTTCTTCGACAATCAGGCTGAATTTTTCGGTCTGAACGGAAGAATCTTCGATTGAACAGGCATAGATGTCTGTTCTACCATATCCGCAAGTATAGATGATTCCGGATTCGGAAACTGTTGCCACATCCGGATTCGTAGAGACGAATCGGATTTCATCAAGATTGAAATCCGCCTTATCTGCTTGTACATCAAGTTTGGACGTCATTCCTAAAACAAGATTGCTTTCCGTCTTCAGATGTCCTTCGAGTTTATGGATTCTTCTTTTGGAGACCTTGACTCTGAAACTGCTGGAAACCTCTGCCCCCTGAACTTTGATTTCCGTTTCTCCTTCTTTGTCGGCAATCATCGTATTTTGACTGATTTCCACAGGAGAGGATTCATTGTCATAAAGATAGTCGACTCTTTGGTCCGTCGTATTTTCCGGAGAAAAGACCGGATTAAGCACAACTGAATCTCCGATTTCCATTTCATAAGTCTCTTTTTCCATGGACACGGAAATAGGGTGGATGATTTCAGCCTGTTTTGGTCCGACATCAAACAAGTTGGCAAACAACTTGGATTGAGACGATGATTCGTTTCCAGGCATTTTTGCCTCAATTAAAATCAAGCATGTCAAAAGAATATACATGCACGGAAAAACAAACATCCACCATTTCTTGTTTTTCATTCTTGATTTCTCCTTCAAAAAATTATTTAGGATAACTCACTTCCGATTGATTTCCTCGACTTTACGATCAAGAAAAGAAATGGCCTTTTCGTTCAGTTCTCCGTAAGTCATAACGAAACAAGAGGACAGAGAACGTCTATAGCAAAAATAATAAGCGTCTTTGTCTTTCCAAGCATGTTGAATCTCATCATATTTCAATTCGAAAAGACCAGAATCCGGTAAAGCCCCTGCTTTTACGATGTTGGTGCATAAGATTTCTTTTTCGTTGATCTCCATATTCTGCCTCTTTCCCTTGTTTTTCATGACAATGATCCAGGGTAGCAGAAAGTAATTACCAAAAATTAGAACCAAATCCAAAATCATAAGGGTGAGAAAACAATAAAAACTAGTATTGATTTTCCCATAAGCAACAGAAATACCGACAAGGACAGAAAATACGACAAAAGCAATCAAAAGAAGAAAGAAATGGATTCTTGAGGAATAATACAATCCCTTTACCATTGTCCGGAACTTTGTCTTATCGCTAAGTTCCCCCTTAAAGAGAACGTCTTCGGGAATTGTTGCGCTGTCTTTTTTCGCTCCACAATAAGGGCAGAAATTCGCCTTCACCGAATATGCTTTTTTACAGTTCGGACAGATGTATTTTTCGTCCTCAGCTTCGGAATCCTCAATTCTTTTGATTCTTCTATTTTCCGCCGTCCGTTTGAACAAATAGATAAACATGAGGAAAAGAGAAAGGAACGTAAGACCGCAGAAGAACAAAACAAGAAGAGCTATCGCAGTCAAAGCCCGCTTATTATCATCAGGAATCATAGAAAAAACGAAAAACAAGGAAAAAGCAACAAGCAAAGACACAAAGAAGGTTGTTAACCAGGCTCGGTATTTCTTTTCGTATTTATTCATCATAGTGCCTCCATTGGCTTATAGTTTAACATAGAGATGCAAAATGCATAGTTTCTGTCTTTGATTTCTGAATTGTAAGCGCTTTTCTAAAAAAGAAACCATTTACTTTAGTTTTCATCTTTAAATATATAAGGTTTGTTTATAAAATTTGTATAGTTATCTATATTCGATACGAGGTTATTATGATTAGCCAAACTCAAGAATTTTCCATTGCAAGCATCTATGCAAGAGATACGGATACCATCGATCTGAGAAAAATTCGCTTAGCCAGAACCAAAGACAAAAAGTTTTACCGTTTCGTAAAACGGACATTCGATATTATCGTTTCAGCTTTGTCCATTCTGATTCTAAGTCCAGTTTTATTATTGGTCAGTTTGCTGGTAAAACTTTCCAGCAAAGGTCCAGTCTTGTTCAAGGATCAGAGAATCGGTCTTCATGGTCTTCCCATCACAGTCTACAAATTCCGTACCATGTATATAGACGCAGAAGAGCATATCGAGAAATACCTTACTCCTGAGCAAATCAAGACTTGGTTGAAAGACAGAAAGCTCGATAATGATCCTAGAATCACAAAAATAGGAAGGATTCTCAGAAAGACTTCCTTGGATGAGCTTCCTCAATTGTTCAATATACTTCTAGGTTCCTTATCTATCGTCGGTCCTAGACCTATTACTCGTCACGAAATGAAGGAAAACTACACTCATTATCAGATGAGGGTCCTCCTTTCGGTCAAACCAGGTCTTACAGGTGTCTGGGCTGTCTATGGTAGAAGCAACTGCACATACGAATCCGGAGAACGCCAACTCAAGGAACTGTCTTATATCGACAAGAAATCTGTTGGATATGATCTTAAGCTCATCTTTATGACAATTCCGGCGGTTTTGAAACACGAAGGTGCTCAGTAATTCCTATCCTGAGATTGTATCTCAGGATTTTTTATTGTAACGAAATCTTTTAAACAGTCATGGAACATAAGAATACATTTTCAATGGGAACGTTCATTGTTTATGATGATTTCATTTTTGTCACATCTTAATATATTTCCATGTTCCTAAATCCAGATATGTGCAACTTTATCATTCACACAAGTAAAATATACTCGATATTTAAGAACTATATCCATTTTTTAAACATTCATCTTATATTTCATATAACCATTTTCAATTGTTATATAAAGCTTTTCTGTGTTTTATTGACAAGTGGAATCAATATTCAGTCTCTCTTTTATATTTTTCTCCTGATTCAAAAAGGAAACTACAACTTACTCCATTTTCCGTCATAGTCTTTTCTTCTCATCTTGAAATACTTGTCTTTAAGATAATGAACGATAGGCTTCTGATCCAAATGGGCGATTGGACAATGGAAGATTTCCTCTTCGCTGAAGTTATGTCTGATCCAGACATTGAACAGTCTTTCCGAAAGGAATCCGATAGAACGTTGTTGATAGTTATCACGTCCCATTATATCTTCTTTCCTAAGACGATAGACTTCATCGAGAACCGGAAAAGCAAAAGAACAGTAGGAATCCATCTCTTCTTTTCTCATGATGAACATATTGAAAAGGACGATGTCATGAGAACGCATGACTTCTTCGAAGTCTTTATCATATTCCGGAAAAAGAGAATTCACGACTTTTTTCATACAGACCATGTCTTCTTCGACATGGTTTTCCTTATAATGAGAGTAAATATCTTTTTCGAAATGATGAAGAAGAGGTAGGACAATCTTCTTTTTCTGAAGCATGTTTTCCATTTCATCTTCCTCCAAAAAGCGGTAAGTAAACCAATTGGATTTTGAAGTCAAAAACACTCTTCTATAGTGTTCAAAGGAAACATATTCGCTCTCTTTATCATTTTTCCAGATCCAATATAAAGCAGTCAGCTCACAATACCATGGATTCAAGGAGTCAATATTGTCCAAAGACCAATCGGTTTTCTCGTTCCGAGAAACCTGTTTTGGAATTTTCTGATTGACATAAAGAATTGTCCTTGTACGGAAACGTGGATCCTCGAAATTTTTGTGGCTGATAACGTATTTCGTTATTTTGTCCGGCATAGGCTATATGCTCCTCTATAAATATCTTCCAGCAACCTTGCACTGGTTTCAGAGTCAAATCCCCTGTCTTTCATGATCTCGACAGCCTCTTTACGATTTGGCTTTCTTCCTTCCTTTTCGATTTCATAGATTCGGTTCAGCCAACCATCGAGATCATCCAAGGAACAAGAAAGACAATCTGGTTCGATTTTAGCTTCTTCTGTGACAAGAGTCGAATATATGCAAGGAAGCCCTGTTGCCTGAGCCTCAATCAAAGCAATCGGGAATCCTTCATGGAGAGAAGGAAGAAGGAAGCAATCCGCTGCAAAAAGGATCTCATTGACATTATTTATATTCTGTAGGAAAACAAATTTATCCAAAACATGAAGCTCTTCTAATCCCTTTCTGAACTCTTCTTTGGTATCACCAGCACCGATACAAATGAAGCGGAACGACGGGATTCTCTCCACAAGAGATGGTATCAGTTTGAGGAAAAAAGCATGGTTTTTCTCCGGGGCGAACCTTCCGATATGGATCAAAGTGAAGGCTTCTTCATCGATTCCAAGTTGTTTTCGAATGCTTTTTCTGATTTCAGAATTAAATCTGTACTTTTCAAGGTCAATGCCATTATTGATAAGAATATACTGTTTGTGATCCAATATTTCCTTCGGAAACTTCCATTCTGCAGCAAGTTTTGAACAGGCTAGATAATAATCTGCATATTTCATGATGTTTTTATCGGATTTTTTCTTGATCAGACGGTATTTGAAATTCATCTCTCCACCGAGATGAGAATGGACGATGACCGTCTTTACTTTTTTCTTTTTGGCTACCTTAGCGCATTCATAAAGAGTATAGACCGATCCGGAATGGATATGAATGACATCTGGCCTAGTTTTATCCAGAATCTCCTTCAGTCCTTTTATGATGTTATGTTTTCGGATGATTCCTCTCTCTCTCAGTTGTTGTTTTTCGATACTGTCTCCTCTTTGTTGGACAAGACCCGGAAGTTCCTTGTTCTGTACAAAAAACGGAGAACCGAAAACATAATGGATATTTCCGTCTTTCATCTTCCGGTACATATTGATCATAAAGATTTCCTGCCCACCATAGACAATCGGATCTCCGAAGTACTCAAGAACTTTGATGTCGCTTCCCTTGGAATAAACATAATCGATATGGGGACGAAAATGACTTCCTTCAAAAGTGTACTTATAAATATATTTAAGTCGGGTCATTTTCTTGTCGCAGTGTTTGAACAATACCCTTGCGGTATGAAGCATGACCTTGAAGAACAAATAAAGCCTTCCATATAATCCGGCTTGATGATAAAAATAGCTTTCGTTGCGGTAGGCATAACGATACCTAGGAAGAATATCGTCAGGTGCACTTACGATATTGACTCCGGTGTTCGTCTTGGATTTATGAACGACAACGGAATCGGAAACATAATAAGATGGATGTTTTTTGCTAATACGATACGTATATTCCCAGTCATCACCCCAGATGAAGAAATCCGCCATGGATAATCCGACTTCCTCGATGACTTTTTCCTTTATAAAACAGGAAACAAAGGAAGCAATACAGATTCTCTGATCCCGATCGTAATCCTTGATCCGTTTGGCGATATCAGATTTAGGGATGTTCATATAACACATAGATTCGTCCTTCCAGAGAACTTTGCTTGAAAGGTATCCGAACTCATCTTTTTTCTTTTGGGCAAACAAGACCAGCTTAGAAAGGCTATCCTTCTTCACAATGCAGTCATCATCCATCAACCAAACATAGTCGCATCCCATTTCGACGGCTTTCTTGCTTCCAAAACTGAACCCATAGGATCCACCCATGTTCTTTCCGGTATTAAAATAAAAAACCTTCCGATTATCGATGTATTCCGTGAGCATTTCAGATGTTCCATCCGTCGATGCATTGTCGACAATCAAGATTCTATTGTTCTCATAATCCGAAGAGAGAAGTGCCTGAAGGCCCTCTTTAAGAAGATCCTTCCGATTATAGGTGACAACAACCGTGATGACTCGTTTCATATTTTCAGTTCCTCCAACAGCTTAGCATCGCATTCATAGACTTTGATATTCGTACGGTAAGACAAGAGACACGGACTCAGTATCATACAGAAAATCTGGTATTTATAGTCCAACACATATGGCTCGAAGATTCCATCCAGGACAACGAAGAGAAGAGAAAGGACAAGCCAGATGTCGTTTTTCTCCAATCCATAATGTATGGTTTTTATGTGAAGATAAAGCGTCATAAGAAGAGATAGGATTCCATAATTAAGTCCATAATAGAGATAACAGATATCGCTTTGGTAATATTCTCCTTGGAATGTAGAAGGAATAACTTGACCAAACAAAGAAAAACCATAGGTGTTGATTAGATTCAAGGAAAGGCTAAGTCTTGTACTAAGTAAGTTATTCAACTTAAAGGCAAGAGGTGTGAATGTAGAGTAGTATCCAACAAGAACAAAATCAGCAATAAGAATAAAGATAGGAAATATAATGCATAATGTTTTTATTAATTTTGTTTGAAACACTTTATTTAAAATATTTCGAATTGTACAAAATTTATATAAGAATGAAAGAAGCAGTAGAAATACAGTGAGATAGAAACCTGTTCTTGTATCAGTCAGTTTATATAAAACGACAGAAATCAAAAAAAGTGCAAGCAATAGAATTATCGGAATTCTTTCCTGAAGAAGATAGACTAATCCAAGAACAAGAAAGAAGAAAATAGCTGAAGCAAGCGTGGAGGTCTTAAATCCCATGTTGTATCTGACCATATCGGTTCTTGCAGAATATCCCATCGGAATGATATTCGTAAAAGCAAGAATTTCAATGAGTGCAAACGTAACAGCAAGAACAAGCAAATACTTTTTCAGCAGATCTTTGAATTCAAAATTAGCAAATCCGAAGAAGAAGATAGAAAAAGAAAGAATCAGAGTATGTTTTGTCACGACTAGATTCAGCATTCCAATAAGAAAAAATAGAATTCCAATCGGATTCAGCTTGATCTTGGAATTGATATATTCCACAAATACGACAATCAGAATAACACCAAGACAACCAAACTGAACAATCTGGGCTAGCGTATTCCAATAAGGAAAATCCAGATTTGTCCCTCGCAAAATACCGAGAACGAGATATATTGAAAAAAAGATAAAATTGATTTGATTTTCTCTCTCGGCTTCATTTTGGTTGATGTCTAATTGTCCTAAATACACTACTTCGTTTTCGTTCATTGTTTTGTCGTATCATTATTCTTTGAAAAGAATCTTTTAAGAAACTTGAATATTTTCTTAAACCAGTGCTGTTTTTCCATAAAGGCATATTTTTGATTGATATACGTCAAATGGTTTCTGTTGATATATACATCCAAAAGTCTTTCCGATATGAATCCAAACACTCTTTTATCATATCCTTGATACTGATTCAAGTCGAGTTCTTTCTCAAGTTTGAACAATATAGAAAAAAGCCAATCAAGGTATTCATCCACCGTTTCTTTTTTTGCGATAAACATATTGAAATAATGTCCAGATGTCTTTTTCATATAGGATGTGAAATAAGGATAATAATCCGGATACATTTCCTTTATGATTTCACCTGTTTTATCCAGAGCTTCTTTCTTATGGGCATGGCAATAATGATGATAATTGCTTTCGATAAAATAATGTCGTTTTTTCGGAAGAATGAAATCAGCTTTACTAAGCTTTTCTTCAATATCTTTTTCATCCAGAACATCATCCAGTGATTTTTTTCGAAAAAGTCCTGATTTTAGAAAATATCTACGATAATGTACAAAACCCATATAATCCGATCTTAGGTTCTTATAGGCATAATAATAGCCAGTAAGTTCGCAATAATACGGATTCTTCTCTGAGATATTGTCACCTAAATCATCTCGATGTTCAAAGAAGTGCTCCTGATGCATCTTGCTACCGACTTCAATTGGAACATAGATCGGATTTTTCGGCATGATGTATGGTTTATGTGAAATGACACCGATAATTATTTTCTTTGACATTGTTATCACCTCTGATGTGTTTCTATTATAAGGGATATCCTTTATCCTTTTTTAAGAAAACGCTAAGACATACTGATTTTCCATGGATTATTTTCCTGATCTGAGAAAAAAAGAGAAAGATACATTCCAAAGAATGGTACAATACAACTGCAGTATTCTTAGGAGCGTTTTATGTCAGATAACCTTTGGATTATTACAAACAGTCTTCTCGAAAAAGAAAAAAAGATCAAAAGAAACGATATCCTGGATTTTTTTCTTCTTATTGTTATCACATTATTAGTTCCATTACTTACTATCGGAAGGATTGTACTTGATGATGGAACCCATAATGATATAAAGGATTATTCGGATGGTTATTCTTTCGGAAAATTCTATCAATACGTTAATCAAGAACCAAACACTTGGGTTTCCGTTCTTCTTTTTTCCGTCATTGGATGTCTTCTCCTTCTCTACTATATCTTAAGATTCCGACATACAGGAAAGAAAGCAAGCCGGATATTCCTTCTTATTACAGTTTTTTATCTTTGCCTAAGACTCGTCGGAACTTTTTTGTTTCCCTACGGCCCAATCGATTTTCATTTCATTTCTCCCTTAGGAAACGATACTCCATATACCATCTCATACTCCGGTTTTTCCATCGGAGCCAGAATCAAACAATTCATCTCCGAGTTGCTTTCCATCTTCTATGTATTTGAGTTGTTTGTTTTTCTTCCCACCTATTCCCGATATACTTATTCGTGGTTTCGAATTCTTATTTATATCTGCATCGTGATCCCTATTTTCCTTCTAGTCTACTCATGGATCAAAGAAGGCAATTTGTGGATTGAAAATATTCGTTTTTTCTTAAAAGGTGGAGAGTATCAGAATATACTTTCTTTAACTACACACAAAAACGTTTTCGGATATTTTCTTTTAATTGGTTGCTTTTCTTTCCTTACTTTATTTTTTAAAAAGCATCATTTCATCTTTATAATTCTTGCCTTCTTCTTCTGTGGTATGACGCTGATTGTTCTTTCCAAAACAACCTTCCTTATCGGAATGATAGCAATTTTTCTTTCTTTGCTATTCTATCCGATATTCTTCTTTTCAAAGAAAAAGAAGAACAGCATCTTCTCTTTGATTCTTCTTTTCCTTTTTTGTATTGTTGCAATTCTTGCAATCTCAAAATATGGATTTAGGAAAATCATCGATAAGGTTCTTGATCCAGGAAGCACCTTATCTATGCGAATCAACCATATCAAAATCGCAATAAGCATGTTCCGCAACCAATCCATACTCCTTCTTATCTTCGGATACGGAAGATTCCCATTTACTTCCATCCATCTTCCTTATCAACATATCATTCCCTATGAGGCTCTTTGGACTTCACACAACAGTTATATAGAATCCGTCATGCATACTGGTATCATCGGTTTAGTCTACCTTTTGGTTCTTGATTTTATCTTTTTATTCCGAATCGGAAAGACCGGCCATTTCCACAAAGAATCTGTCATCTATTTCATCACCTTCTTCTCCATCAGCATCTATTCCGCTTTGGAGCCTCGTATCCTCTTCCTCAATACGGGATTCGAAATTCTTCTTGCCTATTTCCTCATTGTCTTTCCTCTTTTTGTCGACTATGGACATAGAAGAGAAAACTGTCTGATCTGACAAATTAAAAGTTCAGTGTAAGGCCTATGAAGTTGTCTATTTGAATCCAACCTTTTATAATGGAAAGGATTATCAGAGGTAAGCATATGTCAGACAACAAAAACAGAATCATCGTCATCCAGAAGGACGAAGAAAATAAAACAAAAGGACCACATCTGAGTTGGGCCATCTACGGGAAAGGAATCAACCATTTCAAATGGTGGATTATCGGTGGCACTGCTGTTTTTGCCATCCTCGGTTTTTTAGGATCTAAATTCTTTTATAATTCAAAGAACGATGTAATAACGACCACTATCACCCCATCCTTAGCCCTCAACGACAGCAAGGAAACCTATTTAGACGGAACAGTATACAAACCAAATGACATCATTTCCAGACAGAACATCGAAGCGATCCTAGAAGACAATCCATCCTTCAAATATACCTATGACAGTCTGATGGAAAACAACGTTTTCTCTATTTCCCCAACCGAAATCTCCGAAATCGTCAATGGTGTCACAACGACCAAAATGACCTACGAAACCTACATTCTGTCGACAAAACCCGGTGCTTTCAAAAGTGAGAAGGAAGCTAGAGAATTCATCAAGCTTCTGGTCAATTACGAGATAGAAAGATCAAAGACAGCAGCCACTTCATTCTCCTTTGCCACGGCTCTTCCTTCCAAGGACAGCTTTCAGGTTCTTTCCTTCGACAAGATGGTAGAAAGTCTTAATGCCCAATTTGAATATCTTTCCAAAGACTATGCAAAAATGGTCAAGAATTATGGAGCAAGTTATATCGTCGACGGAAGCACTCTTTCAAGCTGCGCTTCTGAATTCACGTATCAATATTCAGGATACCAGTTCCGCACTCTATCAGGTCAGCTTTCCAGCAACAAGTATGTCAATATTTCATCCAAAGATGAAGCAAGAAAGACGATTCTCGAATACAAGGACCTGAAATCCACATATGAAACCCGGTTTGCTACCATTGCCTCAACACTCAACTCCGATTTAAGCCTATTCAACAACTTAGTAAGCCTCAATTCCGGAAAAGACAGTATTAGTGAGTCCTTGTCCAACCAGATCGAATCTTTGTCCAGTGAAATCAAAGCTTTACAAGAAGAGCAGGCACAGATGATAACCGAGCTCACACAGATCGGATATGTGTGTACCAAAGACAGCAACAACAACGTCACGATTACCAACAGCACAGATGACAACAACTATCTCTATAAACTGAACGAATACATCAACGATCCAGATGAAGAAACGGATTGGTCAAGAAGCTGTGTAGCATTCAAGAATATATTGACTACATTCTATGACAATCTTGCAAAAGATACAGACAGAGCCTCTTCGCTATACCGGATGATTGCCGTCAATTCCAATCGTAATACCATCGATGTCAAAGAAAGCAACATGGGTACATTGTCCGGACACATTCCAAATCCAGTCTCTGCAATAGCCTGCGCGATTCTTGGATTCGGAATTCTTTCCTTGTCCTTTGCCATTGCAGAAATGAATCTCAGCTACAACAGGGCATTGAAGGAAAAGAGCATGGAAATCACCGCCTCAACCGATGATTCCAAGAAGGAAGAAAAGAACTGATTGTAGACGTCATATCCAAAAAAAGGATATGGCGTTTTTTGATCAAATCGATCCAAAGCAACGTACGGATTGTCTATGAATAACATACCGACTTTGATTTCCATCCAACTATCCGACACGAGAACAAAGAGAACAAATCATAAATGTTTTTATACTTTTGCAGTTACAGCTCGAAAGATTTTATAATTTTCCCATAATCATCGCAATTTACGGGTTTTTACCTGCTTTTTTATGGTGCAAACGTCTCATCAATCAGTATGTTTTTTTCTTTCCATGGCTCATATACTCATTTTCCAAAAAGATAATTTTTATCTTCTTTTGCATAAAGAAACAAGCTTTAGATTCTCCATAAAATTCACTTGACTAAAACAATTTCCAAAAATA
>DHKM01000048.1:0-3573 GCA_002404835.1 Caryophanales bacterium UBA4694
CCTGGCCTTTTCAAGAAAGTCACGGGTTTGGATGTCAAAGACTTTGAGTTGCTCTGTTCTTTAGGTGTCTTCAATGCTTCTTTGATGAACGATGCTATTTTCAAATTTAAGCGATATGAAGATTCATCGCTCTCTTATACTGGCATTGAAAAGCATGTCAGTGATGATATTGGTGGTTGGGATACCGTTATCAGAAGAGAAGAATATGAAAAGCTCTTCTACAATCAGCAGGCTACGATGAAAAATTCCGATGATCCGATTCCAACTGAAACATTGGACACCGATAGGTCTGAACCCATAGACAATGCGGTCAAGACCACAATTAAGCCAATCTTAAAGCAGGTCAACGACTATGCAGAGGCAATGAACATAGATCTTTCGAAGATTGTCGTCGGTGCCAAAGTGGTCCATGCCAAGTTCGGCGATGGCGAAATTGTAAATATAGACAAGAAAGACAAATATTTGACTGTCCGTTTTGCTGTAGGCGAGAAAAAGTTCGTAAACCCAGATGGATTCACAAAGGGATTTTTGAAATTCAAAGAATGACCATCGCTTAGTATAAGACGAGGAAACGGAGATGATAAAAGCTTATGACTTAAATTATTGGCTAAATGAAGTAGAAAAAATCTGCGGAGAAATAGACAAAAAGATCGAAAAATACCCATCGGAATCCCGTGACTCTATTTCATCAGATTTATTGAAACATCTTAGAGATTTAGTCGAACATATGGCGGTATGTTGCTATTTGAAATACAGTCGAGAAGAGCAACAGAAGCAATATGATTATATAGAAAAAGGGATGAATTTTATAAAAGGCAAAAATAAATTCTTGTGCCTTTATAATTTTCATAGTGAACTTCAAGCAAGTGTATCCCACTACTCTCTTTATGGTGATTCTGCCGAACGATTGATGCTGAAATACATAACGGATCTTGTAAGAATTAAAAATTTTTATAAAGAGGAATTTGGGAAAGATATTCTAAATAGTCTAAAACTTTTTCCAATGGACATGGATATCACATTTCAGTCGTATTACCGAAAAATACTACGTTCAATGAATCAATCCGAGTTTAGTAAAAAACCGGCCAAAGAAAAAGACACATACTATGTTCGCAAAAAGAAACTAATCAGCATCGATGATCATTTGTTTTTCGAATACACATTATCCCCTGCAAATGACAGCATGAATAAGTTCGATAGATTTACAGTTTTTTCCTTAATAGACGTTTTCGAAAACTATGCTATAAAAGCCACAATCATTAAAAAAGACGTGGCCTTATTTGACAAAAAAGTCTCAATTAACTTTTTAACCGATTACCTTGTATCAATACGTCCATGCGAATTCATGAAATTATTCGAAATAGTTGGTATGAACCTAGGCAAAAATTATTCCCCCGGAAAAGATTACCTAGCCCTAATGGAACATATTCAAAAGAACCACGCGCCTTTAGACAAAATATTAGAAATGCCACATTCTGATTTCAACAAACTTGTAAAATCAATAATCAGAAGCTCACCTACATTGTTATATCGTTTTTTAGTCAAAGCAAGAAAAATAATCAATAGTCAAGTTCAAGGCAGAATCGTTTTTAAATATCTTATTCACACAATCGACAATCGTATATTGAATGATCAATTATCAAAAGGGATTCCTTTGAACAATATAGTTCAAGTTTGTAAAGGCGATTGTCTATTTGATTTGATGCCTTTCGTTTACTCTCTGAAAAGGCACAATCCAAAATTTAATGTCTTATGCAGTTGCTTCCCTATCAAAGAGCATGAAGTAGAGCTAATAAAAAGATACATTTCAGCAGAAAACAATTCTCAATCAAAGCTTTACATTAGAATTAATAACGAAGACTCCGAAAATGTAAAGCTACAAATTAAGCACTTTAACGATACATGTCTTACAAACGGGCTCGGAGAAGATTGCAAGCTTGGAATGTTTGGAAATTTTGTCTTTCAGCATTCCTCAGAAAACGCCACCTATAAAGTACTTAAAAATCTGCTTGATGTTTCAACCAGAATCTCATCCAACAATATTTCAAACTATGTCATTTCTAGAATGAAAGAGATTGCCTTACCTATTGACGATCCAACAAAAGAAAAAGCATTGAAATCCATTTATAAGAAGGGAGCCCTCTTTGCTGTTTATGGTTCTGCAGGAACTGGGAAAACCACTTTTGCGAGATATTTGCTTGATATTTTGGGTGATGGTATAAAAGCCATTTGTATGGCCAATACCAATCCTGCACTAATGAATTTAAGAAACAAGCTTTCTTCCCACAATGTAAACTATCACACGGTCTACGGATGTACTCACTTAAAGAAAGGTCATTCCTATGATTGCGATTTATTGATTATTGATGAATGTAGTACTATCTCCAACGATGACATGCTTAAAGTTTTGCAAAACGTAAAATTCAAGCTTCTACTACTTTTAGGCGATGTGCACCAAATAGAAGCAATACAATTCGGCAATTGGTTTTCGTTGCTGAAAAATTTCCTTACTGATGACGCAAAGATTGAGCTTAAAACGCCTTATCGTGCCACAGAAAACAAGGAACTGCCAATTATTTGGGAAGCGGTTAGAAATGGCGGTTTTGGAACCCAGGAAATCTTTGAAAAATATCAAATTTCCAAGCCTTTGAGTTCCGACATATTTAAACGTTCATGCAAAGACGAAATAATTTTATGCCTTAATTATGATGGATTATACGGAATAAATAGTATTAACAACTATCTTCAAGAAAGCAATCCCCAGCCTCCTCTACATTGGAAACATTACACATTTAAAGTTGGCGATCCTGTTTTATTTACCGAAAGCACTAGATTTGGGTCGATTCTGTATAACAATTTGAAAGGCACCATTGTAAAAATTGAAGAAACGGAAAACGACCTCCTATTTCAAATTCTTGTATGTAGATCAATCAACCCAATAACGGATACAAAAGGCGGCATAAAGCTCATCGAAGTGCAAAAGGACGGTAAATCGCTCATAGAATTTTCAGTTCAGAAAATTCGTCCGGCTGACTACGAAAAAGATTTGGAAAACAAGTTTCAAATTCCTTTTCAAATCGCCTATGCAGTGTCTATTCATAAAGCTCAGGGGCTCGAATATGACTCCGTAAAAATAGTACTAACCAATGAAATTGAAGAACTTGTCAACCATAACATTTTTTACACAGCCATTACACGTGCGAGAAAAGATTTGACCATATATTGGACGCCAGAAACTGAAAATAAAGTTATCAGCTTATTGAAATTTGATGACTGCAAAACAGACTTTAATCTTCTTAAAGCAAGATTCAAGGATTTAAAAGAATGGGCCGAACATAACAACTAATTATTTTTCTCGCATCATCACAGCAACCAAGCAAGCATTATCATTGTCCCATACGACGTTGACAAGCTTCCATCCGTATCTTCCATAGTCGTTGAGTTTCTGCTTCAGAACTCCATGGTTGTTCTCGGATATGACCGTATACTCATACTTTATAAAGAAAAATCCTCCTATTTCTTTTTTAAGGAGTCTTGTTTCCTTACGTACTCCATGATCGTAAGCAAGATGGG
>DHKM01000048.1:3656-6794 GCA_002404835.1 Caryophanales bacterium UBA4694
GCTATTTTCATCGGTTTTCATTGATTTTCACAATTTTTCAACGGACTGATGCTTTCTGATGGAAACAAGTTCCGGAAACATTTGTGATATCATATAAACGACTTTGGAATCGCGCATGTATACAGCAATCGTCCTTTTATGATCTGAAACTTTCCAAAAGAAAAAACAAAACATGGAAAATACGACACTACCTAAGACAACCATCGGAAAATACAGTTTCGACCAAAATGGGGCAAAAGCCCTTTTGAATACGAACAAAGGCATCGACTGGCCCGTCGTCTATATTTTGGATGGCAAAGACGGACAAAAGCCAGTCGCATACGTGGGTGAGACATCGAGCGCGTACAACCGCATGTTACAGCATCTAGATAATGCCGTCAGAAAGCCGATGGTCAATGAATACGTCCTCTTCAACGACATGTTCAACAAATCGGCCATATTGGATATCGAGAACATGCTCATCGAGCACATGCACGCGGATGGAAAATTCGAGCTTCAAAATCTGAACAACGGGCAGTCCAAATTCCATAACTACTATCAGCGTGGCCTCTACAAAGAATTATTCAAGAGAATCTGGAAGCAGCTGAAGAAAGAGGGTTTGGCAGACAAAACGCTTCTCCGGGTGGAGAATTCGAAAATCTTCAAATACTCGCCCTTCAAGCAGCTGACAGACGAACAATATGATTTAGAAGTAAAACTGCTTAGCGATATCACTGATGCCTTGAAAACCGGGCAGAAGAGAAACATCATCGTGGAAGGAGGAGCGGGGACAGGAAAATCAATCCTGGCCGTTTCTCTCATCAAATACATAGCAGACGTATGCACGCAGAAGATAGACTACACGGACACCGAAAGCTACGAAGACCTCGAAAGCACCATCAGCTACATGCAGGTGAATAAAGAGATTGCAAACCTTCCGAAGCCTTCAATCGCTTTTGTGGCACCGATGACGGAATTCAGAAACACGGTGAAGTCCGTGTTCAAGAACATACCATCTCTTAAGAACGTTGATGTCGTCAGCCCCGTTGATCTGACAAAGAAAAAGGAAGGCTACGATATCGTCCTGGTGGATGAGGCACATCATCTTGCCACCTATGGCAAGTCCACAAGCCATCTTTCCTTCAAGCAGGCCGATGACCGTTTGGGCTTCACTGATTATGAGCACACTTCCCAGCTCGATTGAATCAAGAAGCAGGCAAAACATATTGCCATATTCTTCTACGACAGAAAGCAGTCCACTTCCAGTGCCGATGTCCCAGAAAAGGATTTCCTCGCCATGAAGGATGAGAGAAAAGACAACTGGTATTCGATAACCCATCAGATCCGTCTCATCGCCGGAGAGGAATACATCTCCTATTGGTCGAAGCTCTTGAGAAACGAGACCAATGAAAAAGCGCCTGATTTTCGTTCCACGGGATATGATTTCAGGATATTCGACGACTGCGCAGAGATGATGGAAGCGATAAAGGAAAAGGACAAGGAATACGATGGATTATGCCGTGTCGTATCCGGATATGGCTTTCCGTTCACCAAATCCATGCGTGACAAGAAAGGAATCCATTGTACTCAGGACTACGACTTCATGATTGATGGCAAGAAATACAGCTGGAACGGGATCAACGAAAACTTTGCAACCGACAAGAAATCCGTATCTCTGATAGGCTCAGTCTTCACCTGCCAGGGATATGACCTGAACTATGCGGGAGTCATCTTCTCCAACGATATCCGATTCAATAAGGAAAAAGGCGTCATCGAATGCGTTCCCAGTTCCTATTACGACAAGCATGGAAAGGTAGGGACGGATATCAACAAGACAATCGATGATATCATCAACTCCTATCTCGTTCTTCTGACCAGAGGAATGAAGGGCACTTATATTTACTGCTGCGACAAGAGTTTAGAAGAATATCTAAAAAGTAAATTTCAATAAATTCACCGGCTTTTTGTGCAACTGAGATTAATAAAGTTTATAACCAACATTGAAAGCCGTCTTTTTAGAAAAGGAGAAGCCCATGACGCCTTTAGAAATAACAAATTTGATTATCTCTATCCTTTCTTTGATAGGGACAATCGCCATTTCCTTCGTCATCTACTTTCTTCAAAAAAGAAACGAAAGAAAAACAACGGAAAAGGAAATAAGAGAAAAAGCCAAACGGTTCATAATCGATAATTCAGAAGAGCTAGATTACCTACATTGGGCCACTATTGCCGTTGGCTGTTTTCCGCAAAACAAACACGTCCGTAAAATCTATAATGAATTCTCCTATCTGGATGATGAAACAAAAAAGGAAGTCCTAAGACAACGTGGAATGGATTGCGAACTGTTTCAAGGTGACAAATGGATTTATGACAAAATAGAATTCATCAGAGGCTGCATTGTGGAATTAGGAATCGGCGAGGATTTTCTTTACGATTGTGGCAAATATTTCACCAGAGCATATGACTATAAGGGGGAAGATGTCACCTCCTTTGAAAACCAAAAACACAGAAATATAAAATATAAAGATGAATTCAAAACACGAAAGGTTTGGTTTGGAAAAGAAGGTTGGCTAACCTATGAGCAATACCTTGATGATTTCCTTTATTGCAAGTACGAAAAAAAAGATTTAACTAGAAAAATCACTCTTCCAAACGACTATCTAATAGAGCAGGAACATCTAAAAGGAGCCCAAGAAATCAATGTCTGTTATTGGATAATGATCATGATTGAGAACGTGATAATGTATTCGCGTTTATATTTAGGTTACAAAGAAAAAAAGCATACAATAACGGACGCACAAGTAGAAACATTTGAAGACAAATATTTTTCAGTTCTTTACGAATTATTCTATCTACAAAAAGAACGGGACACAAAGACGCAATCCGATGCGTCCGCATGACTTAAATAGAACACAAAAGAATCCTATCCAGGTATCGAAAAAAGTTCGATGAAATCTTTGTTTTTTCCTATTGTATTCGCATTTTGTTTTGTTATAATGCCTCTAGGAACGAAGGCGGTTCCGACTGGTGAAACACCATCGATTGATAGGCCTATAAAGTAGGCTTGCCATGGTTGTCCGCCTTTGTCCGCAGCTCGTCCGCAAAAGCCAATGTACGCAAGTTGTTGGCATTTTTCGTACTTTGGGCTGGAAACAAATA
>DHKM01000025.1:0-1685 GCA_002404835.1 Caryophanales bacterium UBA4694
CACATACTATTGACTTATATCAGTTTTTAATAAAGTTTCACTAAAAAATGTGGCAGTTTTTTTATAAATATTACAAAAAAATGAGGGAGTTTTTTCAAAAGATTACTCTTTCATGTTTTTTTGCTTTGAATTCTACAATGGTCGTTCTTATAGAAAATCACTTCTGATAGAGGCATAGACCAAGCAGGGATGAGTTTGTAAACGAATACAGGTTCGATAAGGATGGCTTGAATGTCCCGACTTGACAGAAAACGCCGCGTTCTGAATTGGATGGCATTGCTACTCAAAAACAGGACATTCAACTTACAGGATGAGATTGCCATCGATTTAAGCCATTATGCCTTAGTCATAGGCTATAGGGCAGATGATTCCTTTTTTGTATGCTCAGTCGTTTATCAGCAATATCTTGCCCCTTAAACATCTATGTCAGAAATCAGATGGCAAGGACTGCTTACCAGAATCAAATCGATACCAGCTCTTCTTACCGGGATGACATTTTCGTTTTGAATATTCTGAAAGAGGAAATGAAAAATGACAATCCACGCAAACAACGAATTATACTTGAATGATGCGATGAACAACCTGACAAATGCATTCGAATATGCTATCATTGTCTGCCAGATGAAGCCTGACTGGTTCAGCCGGACTTTTTTGTACAGTCTTCGCTTTGCACGCAATTCGAATACGGAAACCCGTCTGTGATTTCAGGGAAATCGGGAATCGAGATGGCCATGGATATCCTATCCGAGTTCTATCCGGGCAAGGAGTTTCCGGCTCCAGCATTTTGTAATGGCCGTACTCCTGAATATTGGGCCGGTTGGGCAATATCAATGGTTCTCGGCCAAACGCTTCAGGGATATTTTCGAACGCATTTCCTTAAGCAGTATCATTAGCATGTACCCTGCCTACCGCGAAATGGATATCACTAGGTTCAACGAATCGATGAATCGGCGCTACGATGAATTCATAACCGAAATGAAGCTTCATAAGATCCGAGAAAGCAAAAAGCTTTCACAGGATGTACTTGACCGTCTGGTATCAATCTGCATTCGATACAACTCTATGAGCAGCGTGTGAACAATTTCGATAAGGCACAGCTAAGACTTTATACAAATCATCCCACACACATATCGAAGATCTACTTGAAACGCGTGAGACATATTCTAGATAGTTTTGCTGATCCATTTATTTCGCCAAATTATAGCTTTCTTCGATCAGGGTTTTGATTTCTTCGTCCGTCATGGTTTCATTCAGGATGATGGTATACCAGTGTTTCTTGTTCATATGGTAGCCGGGAAAGAAACGGATATTGTCGATGGATTTGATTCGTCCTTCGGTTCCTCTTAGGTCCATGACGTCATATTCTTCTTTTTCTTCCAAGCCTAGTTTTCCTGCCTCCACTTTCATGAAGAGGCAGTACCATTTCCTGTTTTCTTGTTTCCGGATGATGGAATCCTCCGGAAATTTTATCCACAAGTGTTCCTCTTTGTCCTGGTACCTGTCATAGACGTAATGGATGATTCTTTCTTTTTGGGTTTCGGTCTTTTCCGTACAGGAAGACAGGATGTCCTCGATGGTTTTGTCGTATTCGTCCTTTACCAGTGCGGCATATCCGGTTATCTGGTTAAGATCGACCAGTTCATATTCTTCGTTGAAGTCGTCGTCGATGAGGTGGCATTCAAGGG
>DHKM01000025.1:1783-9838 GCA_002404835.1 Caryophanales bacterium UBA4694
AACCAATCCACTGTCAGACTCCCTGAATCCGTAATCAGCGATTTTCCCTGAATCGATGGTTCTGTTTTTCAGATCAATGATTTTCATGTTTTCCGATACCTTTCCGGAAGAGATTCTAACACGATAAATGGATTCATGGGAAGGTTCCTTTTCTATAGCTGATTCAGTTGAGTTTTTTCTCCTTGATTGTATAATGTTAGTATTAGCTAACATTATGTAGATGGAGGGTATGATATGACCTTTAAAGTTCTTGGAAATCCGGAGAATCCGACGATTTTGTTTCTTCATGCGATGGGCGTGACAGGAACAAGCAGCATCAAAGTGGCAGAACAGCTGAAGGATAGATACTTCTTCGTGTTGCCGACATCGTCGGTCTACTGTGTAAAGCAGAAATACGTCAGCAAGGAGGATGAGATAAACCAGATTGTCGGATACCTCCGGGAAAAAGGAGTATCGAAGATTGCCTTACTTGTCTGCTCCTCCCTCGGAGCAGACCTTGGTCTGAGTTTCCTAGTCCATAGCGGTTTTGTGGTAGAACATTCGTTTTTCGATGGTAGGCAGTTCGCTCAGATCAAAAAGGGAACAAGGAGAATCATGGTACCTTTCCTTTATCTGGCCATCAAAAGTCTTTACTGGTCAAAGGGAGCCACGCTTAAGAAGATACTTTGGTGTGACAGCGAGGAAATAAAACCATATTTCATAGAGGCAGGAAAGAATCTTAAGTATCGTAATCTGAAAAAGCAGATGATGGACAGCCTAATAGACAAGACTTTTCCCAAGCTTTCCTATGAGGTACAAAAGAGTATCTTCTTCGAATTCGGAAGCATTGAGGAGCATTTTAAGTACAGGGAGTCAGTGAAAAAAGCCTATCCAAATGCGAATTTTCCTATTTTCGATAACTGCAACCATATGCAGATACAGATCCTTAGACCGAAGGAGTTTTCTTCCATCCTGGATTCGATTGTCTGTACCGGAGGCTTTTCCTTTCCCAAGGAAATCGGCAGGGAATGATTGTTTCTTAAGTTTGTTATACAAAGTTATTTAATACTAACTATTTTACCATGCTTCGTAATATAATTTTGAGGAAAGGACATCGAATCAATTTTAGATTCATCAAATAGCATCTGGCTGAAATACCATATCGAAAAGAATACGGTCCAGGAAACTCTTGTGATTCCTCTTTACGGAAGGAAGGTCTGCACGGAGATTTATCCTAGCCTTTACAAGGATGATACGGCAAAAAGGCTCATCGAGCAGATCGACTATGATTTCACCAATCTAAAGAAGCAGGCGAAAAAGATGATATACCGCTTCGGATTCCTTGAAGTAGCCATGAGGCAGAATGATCTCGTCTATGAGATAAAGGATTATCTGAAAACACATCCGCATGCTTCCGTCGTCAATCTCGGTTGCGGACTAGACAACACCGGAAGAGTCTGCGACAACGGGATGTGCAAAATCTACAATCTGGATTTTCCGGATGTGATTAAGGTTAGAGAGCAGCTGCTTCCCTGCCAAGAACGGGAAACAAACCTCGCCTATGATCTGAACAACACGGAATGGTTTGACAGAATCGACAAATCCGATGGTGTGGTTTTCTTTGCGTCCGGCGTTTTCTACTATTTCCTGACCGAACAGGTAAGGGAGCTTGTCAAAAAGTCAGCATCCTTCTTCCCGGGATCAAGGCTTGTCTTCGATGCCGCAAACAAAAAAGCAAGCAGGCTTCTTAGGAGAACTTGGCTGAGAGTCAGCAAGATCAAGGATGTCGGCGCTTATTTTGCGCTTTCCGATGCCAAAAAGGAGATTTCCTTGTGGTGCAAGAGCGCTGAAGTATCCAGCCGCGGATACATGCTCGGATACAATGATCTGAAGGATTCTTCCGTTTCTTCTTTTTTCCGTTTCCTAGCCTGGCTAGGAGACCATTTCATGAAAATGCAGATCGTCAGAATCGATTTCAAGGAGGAATTATGAAACCAGTTGTCTTCGAAAGACAGAAAGACGGATTCTATGGGGCGTATTGGAAGAACAGAAAACCGGTCAAGACCTGCATCATCGCCATGCTCGGGGATGATGCCTTGGATCATCTGGCAAAGGCAAGTGCCGGATGGCTGATGAGGGAATACGAGGTCAATGTCCTTACGATGTCGCCGGCCAGGAAAGACTACAGCCATCACAACTATCCTCTGGAAAGCATCGAAAGTGCGATTGTCTGGCTGAAGGAAAACGGAAACGAAAAGTTCGGAATCGCCGGAGCCTCGACGACCGGAACCCTTTCCTTGACGGCAGCTTCCTATTTTCCGGATATTACCTCGACCATCGCCATGGCACCGAGCGATTTCATCTGGCAGGGATTTCAGCAGCGGAAGAAAGACGGATGCAAGGAGTGGCCCTGTCCTTCTGAATCCTTGTTCAGCTATCGCGGAAATCCGCTTCCTTATATGCCCTTCTTTTACAAGCATCCGGATTACTGGAAGGTGATGATGGAGGAATCGAAGGAAACCGGCAATATGATTGCTTCAAGAAGGATCTTCGATGATTCGGAGAAGGTCCATCCGATCCAGGAAGAGGAATTCATCAAGATCGAAAACATCAAAGGGATTCTGATCCTTGTCGGAGCCGAGGACGATAGTCTCTGGGATACAGCAAAATACATCCGGAGAGCATGCTGAAGCATGTCTTCCCCCTCTGTTCTTCTGCCTTGGTAAAACTGATGTTCAAGGAAGCCAGGAAGCATCCAAAGGAATGCAAAAAGGCTAGGATTTCCATCCAGGAGAATGTCGATAAGGCCATAAAGGATTGGCTCAGCCTATGAGATACGGATTTCTTCCTTTTCTGATGTGGTTCTGCTATAAGGGAACCTTCAGAAAGCAGTTATCCTTGACGCTGAATGAATCCGACAGAGGAAAGGTGATGAAAAGCGCGCACAGGAAATACAAGTCGATACTGAAGGATGTGGATGAATTCGAAAAGGGAGACCGTTTCCTCATCAACATCCTAAGCTGCGCCCTACTTTCTTCTGTCCTTCTTTCCTTGGAACACAAATATTCGCTGGAGGAGATAAGAGACTATTACCATAACAGCATGTGCACAAACCTCATGACCAGGATAGCTTCGAAAAAAAGCCGTTCCTATACCGAAAAAGGAAGGGCGGAGCTGAAGAAGCAGGCTGAAGCCAGCCAGAAGAACAGGAACCCCTATTCCTGGATTTTCAAAGTCGAGGACGGAAAGACGATAAACCAGTACACCGCTACGTTCTATACCTGCGGGATCTGCCATCTGATGGAGAAGCTAGGACTTAGGGAATATATTCCGGCGATGTGCACGCTTGACTACGACATGGCGGAATTGAACCACACCAGGTTTACAAGGTCCTGTACCCTGGCTAACGGGGATAACTACTGCGACTGCCACTACGACCATATCGGATAACCATCAAAAAAGGGCTGCGGATCTGCTTGGAAGCAGAAAACACGGTCCTTTTTTGTATCCAAAACGGCAAAGCTGCGTTTTCTTTCGTTTTTGTTATGGTCTGTTTTTTGTTTCTGGTTTTGTAGCATTTTTGTAAAAAAAGCGGAAAATGCACCCATATGGGTGCATTCGTTCTAGTTTTCCTTGTTGTACTTCAGGTAATGTTCCTTCAGAGCTTCGAAGGTTTCGTCGCTGAGGTCGTGTTCGACGCGGCAGGCGTCTTCCCTGGCGATTTCCTCCGGAACGCCGAGCTTCATGAAGATGGCGCTGAGGATTTTATGTCTTTCATAGACTTTGGCGGCAATCTTTCTTCCGGATTCGGTCAAAATGAGGTTGAGTTTCGGTCCGACTTCCACATATCCCTGCTGTTCGAGCTTTTTCATGGCAATCGAAACGGATGGTTTGGAGAATCCTAAGGAGGCTGCGATTTCCACAGCGTGGATCTCAGTGTTTCCGCTTTCTTCAAGCATCAGTATTCGTTCCAGATAGTCTTCCATCGATTCATGACGATTCATTTCTGAGTCCTCGCTTTCTTTCGTTATCTTTCTATTATGTCTATTTTGCTCTTTTTTTCAAGGGATAGCAGCAAAACAGAGATATTTAGAGGTTGATTCGATTATACACGATATAGTTAGATTTTTCTAACTTTTTCTTGCTTTTTTGTTTCCGCCGATTAAAATAGAAAGAGTTAGTTTCGATTGACTAACTCAATTTCGATTCAAGGAGGTTGTGTTATGCCGTTACTATTAGCACCGGAAAACGAGACTTTGACCGTCCTCACTGTTAGAGGAGACGACAAGGTCAGAAAGCATCTGGAAAGTCTTGGCATCGTACCGGAGGGAAAGATCATCGTCTTGTCCCAGGAAAACGGTGGAGTCATCGTCAAGATCAATGATACCAGGCTTGCCCTTGATCACAATATTGCTCGCGGTATTCTCGTGAAATAAAAGAAAGGATGTCAAAAAATGGAAGAGAAAGCAAAGAAACTTGCTGTCGATGACATTCTGCCTCTTGGCAGGACGGACATCGGAGCGGTCGGCATCATCGTCAAAGTGAATGGCGAAGGCCGGCTGAGAAGAAGACTGTTCGATATGGGTCTTACTCCCGGAGCGGAGGTATTCGTCCGTAAACGTGCTCCTTTGGGAGATCCGATCGAAATCACATTGAGAGGCTATGAACTTACCCTCAGGAAATCGGAAGCCGATTTCGTCGATATCAAGGTCACCGATATCAGCAATGTGAAAAACAGTGCGGAGGATAACAGATAATGGAAGGAAACAAAATGGTTTTCGCTCTTGCCGGAAATCCTAACTGCGGCAAGACGACATTGTTCAACTCCCTTACGGGATCGACAGCCTATGTCGGAAACTGGCCGGGTGTCACGGTCGAGAAAAGAGAGGGTCTTTACAAGAACAAGGACCTTGGAGAAGCCAAGATCGTCGATCTTCCCGGTATCTATTCTCTTTCTCCGTATACTCCCGAGGAAGTCATCTCCAGGAACTTCATCCTGAACGACAAGCCCGACTGCGTCATCAACGTCCTTGATGCCACAAACCTCGAGAGAAACCTCTACATGACGACCCAGATATTGGAAATGAATGTTCCGGTCGTCGTTGCCCTGAATATGATGGATTCGGTCAAATCCAGCGGACAAAGCATCGACTGCGATGCCTTGAGCAAGAAGCTCGGTGTTCCGGTCGTACCGATCTCCGCACTCCGTTATACCAATCTCGATGAGCTGATGAGACAGGCCATGTCTGCCGCTTCCCTGAAGCGCGAAGGACGTTCCGTCTGGAACACCGGAAGCGAAAGGGAGAACATCCAGAAAGCCGTCAAGATCTACACAGACGGCTCAGTGGACAACGCTCTCTTCCATGCCATGAAGGCATTGGAAGGCGACGAGCTTGAAGCCAAGGACAACAAATTGGCCTACGACGAAGTACAGCGTCTTGGCATCAATGCCGAGGACTTCGAAGCGACAAGCGCAGACTTGCGCTACAAATACATCACAGGTTCCCTGTCCGGTGTCCGTACCGGTGCTCCGGTCCAGGAATCCAAGAAGCTCAGCCTTTCCGACAAGATCGACAAGGTCTTAACCAACAAGTGGCTGGGTATTCCTCTGATGGTCGTCATCCTCTTCCTGGTCTTCCACTTCACCTTCGGAGAGGATCTCTTCTATCTTCATGCCATGGGCGTCAACTTCGGCGACGGTTATGCCGGAGCCATAAGCTGGGTCACCAACTTCGTGATCGATGATACGTTGGAAGGCGTCGAATCGATGACCTTCACTCCGTTTGCCGGTCTCTTCTACGGAGACGGCGGATTCAATTCCATCGGTGTCTTCTTCGCCAACCTCTTCGGTAGCGGAAACGACGCCGGTATCCAGGGTATGATCTGCGTCGGAATCAAGCAGGGCTTGATTGCCGCCAATGCTCCGGAATGGCTGGTTTCGTTCATCTATGATGGTATTCTCAACGGTGTTTCTGCCGTTTTGGGATTCGTTCCTCAGATCATGGTCCTGTTCTTCTTCTTCTCCATCCTCGAGGATTCCGGATATATGGCCCGTATCGCCTTTGTCCTTGACCGTATCTTCCGTCGTTTCGGCGTTTCCGGCCGTGCCTTCCTTCCGATGATCATGGGTCTTGGATGCGGTGTCCCTGCCATGATCAATACCAGGACCCTTGCTTCCGACAAGGAAAGAATCAAGACGATCCGTGTCATTCCGTTCTTCACCTGCGGTGCCAAGTCCGAATTCCTTGCCGTCATCGCCGCTGCCGTTGCTTCGGCAATCGGCTTCCAGGCTGACTTGTTCACCTTCCTCATCTATCTTCTCGGTATGGTCCTTGCCATCGTCATGGTCATCATCATGAATCAGACAACCCAGAGAGAGAAGGTTCCTCCGTTCATCATGGAGCTTCCTTCCTACCATATGCCTCAGCCTCATGCCTTGTTCCTTCATGTCTGGGACAGAGGCAAACACTACATCAAGAAAGCCTTCACCATCATCTTCGCTTCCACCGTCGTCATCTGGTTCCTTTCCAGCTTCACTCCGAGCTGGCAGTTCATTCCGACCGTCGATACTTTGACGGATGCCGATTCCATCCTTGCCCACATCGGTATGATCATCGCTCCTTTGTTTACTCCGATGGGATTCGGTAATCTCCAGGGCGGAGACTTCGCCTGGACATACTCCGTCGCTTCCATCCAGGGTATCATTGCCAAGGAGAACGTCACTTCCGTTTTGAGTCAGTTCGCTTCTCTTGATTCCGTCAAGGCCATCTCTTCCGGCGGTGAGTTTGCCGATATCGTCGCAGCCAGCAACGCCACCAAGGTCGGTAAATACGGCATCGATGCCGCTTCCCTTACTGCCTTTGCCGTCTTCAATATGACAACCATTCCTTGCTTCGCTTCTGTCGCTACCGCGAAAGGCGAACTCGGAAAAGGAAAAGCCTATCATGGAACTCTTGCCTTCTGGCTTATCGTCTCCTACCTCATGGGCTGCATCACTTATGTCTGCCTTGAATGGTTGTGGACAATGGCCATCATCTTCCCGGTCATCATCCTTGGTTTCGTCGGTCTCTTCTTCTACAACCGCAAGATGAATGACAAGGAAGCACATCTGGCTAACGCCTGATGCTGATTACGATTTTCGTTCTTTCCGTCGTCTTTATCGCCTTTGTCTGTGTCCTCTGTTATCTTCTTTATCTGAAGAAGAATAACAGAAGCATGGACGAGGACGACTGCGTCATCGGAAAGAGGAATGCTCTTCTTTCCCAGATGCAGGCCATGAAGAAGAAGGAAAGGAAACTTGCCCTTAAGAAGAAACGCGAGTTGGAAAGACTCGACAGAAAGAGTTCCGGAAAGGACAGCTGAACTTGATTTACAGTTACCTGTAATAACTACCAATAACAATCAGAAAGCCTCGGTCTTGTACCGGGGTTTTTTGAATGCCTGTTTTTTGATGGTTTCACATTCATGCCTTCAGCTGGCTCTCTTTTTCTCCTTTTGTCCGTAGATATGTAAATTTGACATGTTTTCCTTTCTTATTTTTTATGGATTGTCCTGTTTGTCTGTCGCTCGAATAACGGACGTATATGACTGCTAATTCTCTTTATGGACACTCTTATAAATCAAAGAAATAGCATATGAATCGTAATGAAACATACGCTTTTTCGTTATTATTTGAGTTTATGACGTAAAACGGACATAATATCAACTTTGTAAACGATTTCTATCGTGCGTTCTTTGCCTGTTATTTTCGGTAAGCCGCCGACTATTATGCGGTCAATAAGTTCATAGCACATTTCTCTTGTGAGCGCAGGAGCGTTAAGATACTTTTTTATTGCTTTAATAAAATCGTCCGCAGTTTGTTTTGTGCTTTCGGTCGCTTTTAGATTTTCTTCAAGAGTTTCGATTTCGCCTAACAATGTTTCTTTTTCCGCAGAATACTTGTCTATAAACTCAAAGCACATTTTTTCAGGCATTTTGCCGTTTACCTTATCTTCGTATACGTTTTGGATAAGTTTTCCCAATTCTTCGACTCGTTTTTGTTTCGTTTGCAAACTTTTCTTTGCGACTTTCATTGAC
>DHKM01000041.1:0-14323 GCA_002404835.1 Caryophanales bacterium UBA4694
TGGGACGACTTCTATGACGAAGAAATTGTTAATCCTGAAATTATGTACAAGACCCTTTTCTTCACTTACAAAGGAAGATACTATCAGTACGAGCCGGTCGGACAGAAAAAAGGACAGATCTTAAATGGAAAACTAGTTAAATATGATTCCTATATCTTCATCTCGGCGGATAGCTGGGAGGAATTTAATGCTGCCTATGCCCATGCCCAATGCTACGACAACTTCAAGGATGCGGTGGACCATGCGGAGATTGTTCCCGGAAAGAAGCTGAAGGACCTCTGGGACGATCCGGACACCGAGCTTCTTGCCTTCTCATGATTTACAGATTGGAATTTCCAAGAACATGCAACCATTTCAGAAAGAAGATTAGTATTCATGAGGCTTGATTGGCTTCGGCAGTTTTCAAAAATGAATTCTCGATTTATGTGCTGTCATGTTGTTGCCAGTAGAAGAATAGGGAAAGATGATTGATTTCTTATTTCTGAAAATGGGACAAATGCTTTTCTGCTAGGAAAAAATTATAAAGTGACAAAGGATATAGATATAAGTTAATTATATGATTCTTCGTTTTTTGTCCGTTTTTATAAAAGCATGTTTCTTTTTATGAAGAATTTTCCTTTTTTGTAGATACAAAAAAACAAATTTTCTATAGAAAATAGCATTGCATGACAATAATTTGCAAGTATAATATAGCTTCAAACAAATGGAGGAAATCAGATGAACATTCTAGTTTCTGGCGGAGCAGGATATATCGGTTCGCACACTTGCATTGAACTGATAAAAGCCGGACATTCTGTTGTTGTTGCAGATAATCTCTACAATTCCTCAAAAGAAGCAATTCGCAGAGTCGAGGAGATTACTGGTAGTAAAATCAAATTCTATGAGCAGGATCTGAGAGACTATGAGGGTTCCAAGAAAATCTTCGAGGAAAATCATATTGACGGAATCATTCATTTTGCAGGATTGAAAGCCGTCGGAGAATCCGTATCTAAACCACTTGAGTATTACGAAAACAATTTGGATACGACATTTGTTCTTCTGAAGCTGATGAGAGAATTTCAGGTCAAGAACCTTGTCTTTTCTTCTTCTGCTACGGTATATGGAACACCTGAACATCTTCCTCTTGATGAAGAGTGTAAGACTGGCGGAACAACAAATCCGTACGGAACGACAAAGGTATTCATTGAGCAGATTTTGAGAGACGTCTACCATGCTGACCCATCTTTGAATATCGCATTGCTTAGATATTTCAATCCGATTGGAGCCCATCCGTCTGGAATGATCGGTGAAGATCCGAAAGGAATTCCGAATAATCTTTGTCCTTATGTTACACAGGTAGCTATCGGGAAACGTCCTTTTGTCCGTGTCTTCGGAGATGATTATCCGACTCCGGATGGAACAGGAGTCCGTGATTATATCCATGTGGTTGATCTTGCCTATGGACATGTTCTTGCTCTTAAAAAACTGAGCACCAACTGCGGACTTGTCACTTATAACCTTGGAACTGGAAAAGGATATTCGGTTTTTGACGTCATTCATGCTTTTGAAAAAGCATGTGGTCACAAAATCCCCTATGAAGTCACCGGCCGTAGACCAGGTGATCTTCCCAGTGTCTATTGCAACCCGGAAAAGGCGTATAAGGAATTGGGATTCAAGGCCAAATACGGAATCGAAGATATGGCTAGAGATTCCTGGAACTGGCAAGAGAAGAATCCGAACGGATATAACGGGAAATAAAAAAATGACTGCAATCTTCTGAATAGGGGATTGCAGTTTTTTGATAAAGAAAAAGGAACCTCTTTCTGGTTCCTATTCTTCGCTGAAGCTTTTTGGCTTGATTCCTTTGTCACTATAGCGATGATCACAACTCATGTATTTGTCGCAATTTTCTGCATTGCAAGTAGAAGCCATAAGTCTTTTTGCCTTTTCAAAGATTTCGATTTCATCGGAATTGTAGCCAACCTGGATTTTGTCTTCATCAACGATAATCGGTCTTTTCAAGACAGTCGGATTCTGACTGATGAACTGACAAAGCTCATGTAAGGACATCGAATCGATGTCCACTTTCTGTTCTTTGATGATTTTACTTCTGGTTGAAATGATTTCGTCGGTTCCATCCAAGGATTTGTTCAGCATTTCCTTTAGATCTTCTTCTGTAATCCGATGCTTCAGAATGTTGATTTCGCGGAAGGGAATTCCCTGGTTCTTGAACCAAGCACGGACCTTACGGCAACTTGAACAACTTGGAGATAAATAAATTTTGATCATAAATCCGAGTTCTCCTTTTTGTCAGACTTCATTTCTTTTTCGATTTCGTCTTTTCCTTGGCCTTTCAACAGTTTCCTGTATAGAATCATATAATTGACAAACGCAAACACTTCACAGAGTATGGCGAATATGGATAGACCGTCGATGATCAGATGTGCGTAAACGGGATCTTGGTTCAAGGGGAAGGCTTCGATGACGAATGGACCGCAAACAAGGATAACACCTAGAATTACGTAGATGAGGAATGTGGAAAGTTTACCATACCATTTGGCTCCATCGAAGCTTCTGTTATGTCTTGCTAGGATGATGACGGCAACAAACATCCAACCCTCTTTCAGAAGAATCAGGGAAAGGAGTATGAGGACACAGGGAAATTCATGGAACCGGATGGCAATGGCAAGAGCGATGGAAAACTGTGTCAGTTTATCGGCTATCGGATCTAGGATTTTTCCCATTTCCGAAGATTGGTCGAATTTTCTTGCGATGAATCCATCCAGGAAATCTGTATAGACAGCGGTTGCCATGATTCCACAGGCCAGGTAGATTCCGGCTTTCTCGTTTCCAGCAATCTGAATCGGAATCAGATAGAGACAAAGAAAAGCGGCAATGAAAATGACTCTCATGTAGCAGAGAATATTCGGTACCTTGAAAATGTCTTCTTTTTTAAAATATTTGTGCAGGATGGCGATGAAATTATCGTGTCCTTGTGGATTCTTCTTCATATATATTTCTTTCTCAGTTGTTTATTATAATACGCACGGAGAGACATTGAAAGACGCAATCGAACGTGAATAAAGTAAGTCAATCTACAAAAAGAATGCAGGCACCCCTTTAGGATAATCGGGATTCTTGTCGATGGATGGATAGTAGATTCTTTCTAAAGTCAGGGCATAAGGATCAGCCTTCAGCTTATCCCATTTGACGCTTTTGGAGGAGAGCATATCTAAAATATCCTGCTGGTTGATTTTTCCTTCTTCATAACGAAGAAGTCCACCCACCATAAACCGGACCTGATATCGGAGAAAACTTTTTCCGATGAAGCGGATGAAAAGGAAACCTTTCTCTTCTACGATTTCGGCATAATCAAGAGTCTCGATTGTGTTTTCGTCTCCCTCCGGAGTAGCGAAGAATCGAAAATCGTGTTTTCCGACAAAAAATGAAATTGCTTCTTTCAGTTTTGATACGTCCAATACTCTCTTTGGAGAAAAAGCAATGGATGAGAATAGTGGATTCTTCACTTCTCTATTTTGAATCGTGTAGACATAGGATTTATAACTGCAGTCATATCTGGGATGGAAATCATCATCGACTTCTCTTACATCGTAGATGGTGATATCTTTCTTGATCATTCTTCTAAAGTAGTATTTCAGTCTGTCGATGCTCATGCGGTTATCAGGTGCCTCGAACATCAAAGCATAATCATAGGCATTGACATAGCGGTCAAGTCTAGAGCAAATATAGACCTGAACAGGCTTTTGATAACAGAGAGACAGCATCCACTCGAACAGCGACTGTATCGTTTCCCCTTTTTTTTGCTTCTGTGTCCCAAGAAAATCCCTTCCGAAGAAGGCAAGTCTCACAAGAATCTTCATATCATACCTTGGAGGAAAGCCTTGGAAGCGATAAGGACGGGAATAGTGCATTATAGTCGAAACGGATTACGGAAAGAGCAATCATTCCGGAAAGGAATAGACAAAGGAAGATGACGCTCAACGTATCTTTTAGCTGCCATTTGACGACACGATATCGGGTCCTTTTGGCATTTGGATCATATCCTCTTGCTTCCATGGCATCGGCAAGTTCACCGGAAGTGATGAATGCCTGCATGAACAAAGGAATGATCAAAGCGACGATGGCTCTTACTTTGTCCTTGAACTTTCCCTGTTTATAATCTACGCCACGGCTGGCCTGAGCCCTCATGATGCGGTTTGTCTGATCCATCAGTGTCGGAATGAAACGAAGGGCAAGAGACAAGGCCATGGCAAGTTTATGAATCGGGACATGAATCCATTTCAAAGGGTAGAACAACCACTCCATAGCAGCAGTCATTTCCATCGGCTTTGTCGTGGAAGTGAAGATGTTTGTCATCATCATGACGAGAATCAAACGGATCATGATGTAGGACAAGTTGATGATGGTCGCATAGTAGACGCTTTTTCCGAATATCTGGAAAGCGATATCTCCTGAGACGTTGACACTGGGAAGGAAAATCTGAAGGATAAGCAGGAACAAAATCATCAGCCACAAAGCTTTCAATGAGTGGAAAAGCTGGAAAAAGCTTGTCTTGGAAATGATGGTGAAGACAAGAAGAATGAGAAAGAGAACAAGATAGACAATCAAGTTGGAATAGCTTCCATAAGCGGCAGAACTCCCATAATTGAGAAAACTGGCTACCATGAAGATAATAAGACCTACCAGCTTCACCCTGCTATCCATTCGATGGAAAACGGTATTGTATGCCTGATATTTGCCCAAGGTGATATTCATACTTTTCCCTCCTTGGCTTTTATGATTTCCAAAGCTAAGGATTCTGTATCCTTTACTTTGGACAAATCAAGATTCAATCCTCGTTCCTTCAAAGCGAGAGCAAAAGAAAACACTTTAGGAGGTTCGATGGAAGAATGTTTTAAAAAGTCGACGTTCTGAAACAAAGCTAGAGGGGTTGAATCACTGACAATCTTTCCGTAATTCAGTACAATCGCCCGGTCACAGTATTTCAGGACAAGATCCATGTTGTGAGTAGCAATGATGATGCTTGTGTTTTCTTTGGAAATCGTATTGAGAAGGTTCATCAGTCTGTTTTCACCCTCCTTATCTAAACCGACCGTCGGTTCATCGAGAATCAAAACGTCCGGTTTCATGGAGATGATTCCGGCTATAGCCACCCTACGTTTCTCACCGCCACTTAGCTCAAAGGGGGAACGTTCATAGAAACTCTCATCCAATCCGACAAACGATAGAGCTTCCTTAGCCTGCTCTCTAGCTTCTTTTTCATCTGCTCCGAAGTTCTTGGGACCGAACATGACATCCTTGATCACGGTATCCTCGAAAATCTGGTATTCTGGAAACTGGAAGACGAGTCCGACTTTCTTGCGAAGTGACTTGATATCCTTCAGTTTTGCCTTGCTCTTCTTTTTCATCGCCTTCTCATCGATGATTTTTGCTCCGTTCTTTTCCTTGTACTCCAAAGACATATCGATAATATAGTTTCCGACCGTTATTTTGCCGGAAGTCGGAAGGAGAAGTCCGTTCAATTGCTGAATCAGCGTGGATTTTCCGCTTCCCGTCCTACCGATCAAAGCCGAAAAACAATGGTCCTTGAACGTCAGATTGATGTCCTCGAGAGCCTTCCTTTCGCTTGGCCTATGAATGTCATAGGTATAATAAAGATGTTCTACTTGGATGGGCATAATCTATCTAATAGCTCCTCTTCATTGCTGATCTTCTCGATATCCATTCCATCCTTCCTCAGTTCATTGACAAGCTTATGGCAGAAAGGAATATCCAAAGAGATGCTTTTAAGAAGATCATCGTTTTCGAAAACATCCTCAGGCTTTCCGTCCAGAACGATTTTCTTGTCATTGAGTACGATGACCCTGTCGGAATCATAGGCTTCATCGATTTCGTGGGTGATGTTCAAAACCGTCAAGGATGGATTAAGTCTTTTCTTTTCCTTTATGATCTCCCGTATCTCCCGCTTTCCTTTCGGATCAAGCATAGCGCCAGCTTCATCCAGAATCAGGATGTGAGGATTTCTGGCGATGATTCCGGCAATAGCGACTCTCTGCTTTTGCCCTCCGGACAGGTTGCTGGGTTCGCTGTCTAGATAGTCTTCCATTCCGACGGAAGAGGCACTTTTCTTTATGATTTCGTCCATCTTGTTCGGATCGACCTGGTCGTTTTCAAGGCCGAACGCGATATCATCGCGGACAGTGGCTCCGATGAACTGGGAATCCGGATTCTGAAACACCATGCCGATTTCCTTCCTCAGAAGGAGAGCATTGCTGTCGGTCATCCTGACTCCTTCGATATAGATTTCTCCGCTGTTCTGGACTAGGATTCCGTCTATCAGTTTGGAAAGGGTCGACTTTCCGCAACCGTTGTGACCGATGACGGAAACATACTGTCCTTTCTTGATATCCAAGGTGATATCTTCCAGATTCAGAACGTCCGTATAACCAAACGAAAGATGTTCAAGATAGATGGAACTATCCTGAGGTATTTTTTCATCCCTTTTCATGAGCTCTTTGATTTTATTTTCACTTCTCATCTTTTCTTATCCCGATATATCTTACGATCTGATAGATCCAGTATCCTAGTAACAGTGCCGAAAACACTGATAAGAAGACAATCATCAAAATGAATCCCAAAGTATCGTCCGGCTGGTTTTTGGTAATGGATACAAGGAGAGTCAGAACCATGCTTGCCACAATCAGGATGACAATGCTGGCAATGATGCATTTCCTGAAAGGGAATTTCGTGTGCTTTGAATATCCCATGTTCTACTCCTTTTCAAAGTGAATGCTGGGAATCTTCCCTTTGTAGGGGACATACTCGATTCCGGCCATATCCAGCATCTTTCTTGCCGCAATCTCTTCTTTTGTATCGTGATATTTGTCCGAAAGGTAGATGATCTTCTTGATTCCCGACTGGATGATGGCTTTCGTGCACTCGTTGCAGGGGAAGAGAGTCACATAGACAATCGATCCCTGAAGATCGTGGTTCGAATTCAAAATTGCGTTCAGTTCCGCATGACAGACATACGGATATTTGGTGGACAGAAAGTCGTCGGTGTCCTCGTGGCCTAACCACGGAATTTTTCTGTCATCAATTCCGATTGGCATTCCGTTGTATCCCAAAGAAAGTACCTTGTGATCCTTGGAAACGATGCAGGCTCCAACTTTCGTATGGGGATCCTTGCTTCTCATGCTGGAAAGCATGGCAATCGACATGAAATATTCATCCCAGCTGATGTTGTTGAATTCCATAGACGTACCTCCGATACATTGACCTTTCAATTATAAGGTTTTCCATCCTTTTTCTCCACAGAATATAACCACTTTCCATATAAAAAGCCTGCATTTTTGCAGGCTTAGATATCTTTGCAATCGGTTTTGACTTTGAGACGGTTGAGAGCTCTCTTGATCTGTCTTTCCATTTCGATGGCTTCCTTCGGAGAACGGCTTCCGGCGAGAATCTTCTCTGCCCGAATTTTGCTCTCCTTGGCTCTGGCCACATCGATTTCATCAATGGATTCGATGGCATAGACAATCAAGGTGATGGTATTTTCCTTGTTTCTGGATTGAAGGACTCCTCCGGAAATGGCATAGAAAGAACGATGGCCGTTGAAATGGATTTCCAATGGGGAAATATCGAGATTGGCAATCAAGTCCGCATGATGGGCATATAAAGTCATCTGACCGGTTTCGGTCGCATTGACGGTAATGCTCTGTACGTCCTTGGTAAGGTAATCCTTGGTTGGTGTGACGATTCTCAGCGTGAATGTATCCATGTTACTTGGCCGCGAGAGTCGTCTCGTCCTTCTTCTTTTCTTCCTTCATTTTGGCTTCCTGGAGAATCTTCTCGCCTTTGGCCTTTGCTTCGTCGAAGGTTCCGACATAGGAGAAGGCATCCTCAGGAAGATAGTCTCCTTCTCCCTTCAAAATGCGGTCGAAGGAATCGATGGTATCCTGAAGATGAACAAAGACACCCGGAATACCGGAGAATTTTTCGGCAACATGCGTCGGTTGGGAAAGGAAGTTACGGATTCTTCTGGCTCTGTTGACAGCCATCTTGTCCTCTTCGGAAAGCTCATCCATACCTAAGATGGCGATGATATCCTGAAGATCCTTGTAACGTTGGAGGATGGACTGAACCTGTCTTGCTACCTGATAATGTTTTTCCCCGACGACATTCGGATCCAGGAAGTTGCTGGAAGAGGCAAGAGGATCGACAGCTGGATAAAGACCCAAGGATGCGATGCTTCTGGATAAGACCGTCTTGGCATCCAGGTGAGAGAAAGTCGTAGCAGGAGCCGGATCGGTAAGATCGTCGGCTGGGACATAGACAGCCTGGATGGAGGTGATGGAACCATTCTTCGTTGAAGCAATACGCTCCTGGAGCTGGCCCATTTCAGTAGCCAAAGTCGGCTGATATCCCACGGCGCTAGGCATACGTCCAAGAAGCGCAGAGACTTCGCTTCCCGCCTGAGTGAAACGATAGATATTGTCGATGAAAAGGAGAACGTCCTGATGAGAGACGTCACGGAAATATTCGGCCATGGTCAGACCGGAAAGGGCAACTCTCATACGGACACCAGGAGTTTCGTTCATCTGACCGAAGACCAAGGCGGTATTGGATAAGACTCCGCTTTCCTTCATTTCACCATAGAGGTCGTTTCCCTCTCTGGATCTTTCGCCGACACCGGCGAAGACGGAAATACCATGGTTCTCATAGGCGATATTATGCATAAGTTCCTGAATCAGAACGGTTTTACCAACACCGGCACCTCCGAAAAGGCCGACCTTTCCACCTTTGATGTATGGACAAAGCAAATCGATGACCTTAAGACCGGTCTGATAGATTTCCACCTTTGTGGATTGGTCCTGGAAACGTGGCGGATCATTGTAGATGGAATGGAACTGGGTCGGAGTGAAGCTGCCAGCATCATCGATCGGATTTCCTAGAACATTGAACATTCTTCCCAAGACTTCTTTTCCGACTGGTACTTCAATCGGAGCACCGGTATTGAGGACTTTGAGCCCTCTTCGGATACCATCAGAAGAACCCATAGCAATACATCTTACGGTATCATCACCGATATGCTGCAACACCTCAAGTGTAAGTTCCTCGCCATCATCCTTCTTGACTTTCAAAGCCATAAGAAGCGGAGGTATTTCACCTTCTTTGAATCGGACATCGATGACTGGTCCGACTGCCTGGACCAAAGTTCCATAAGTTTCGTTCATCGTCTATACCTCCTTAATCGTCGTTGTTGGCGCTTGCGGCGCCGCCTACGACCTCTGTTATTTCCTGGGTAATGGCATTCTGTCTTGCCTTGTTGTACTGAATCTTAAGACTGGATAGAATCTCGTCTGCATTGTCTGTTGCTGTTTCCATGGCATTACGTCTACTAGCATGCTCGGAGAGCTGACTTTCCATCATCTTGATGAAAAGCTGACTATCTGCATAATGCGGAAGAATCAAATCAGCGACTTCATTGGCATTCGGTTCGAATAATGGCGGGAAGGACTGGTCGAGCTTCAGCTTTTCCTGGATGGCTTCCAGAGGAAGCGGAGCAATTTCCTTCAGTGTCGGAACAAAGGACATGGAATTTCTGTATTTGGTGTAGACAAGCTGAATGGAATGGTATTTTTCGTTCCGATAGAGACGGAAGAGGAAATGACGCATTGCCCGGACGTTGTCGTAGTTGAAGTTATCGAAAAGATTTACATACTGATCATAGATTTTGTAAGGAGAATCATGGTAATGGATATATCCCTTCTGACCGATAACGACGATTTCATCGCCTTTCTTCAGAAGAGGATCAAGAGTTCGGAACAGGTTGTAATTGTACGAACCGCACAAACCTAACGTGGAGGTAACAATCACATAGAGATTTCTGGACATATCAAAAGACAAAAGATATTGACTGAAATCTTTCCGGGAGAGATCGACATTCATAATGGTTGTGTACATCGTCTTCTCCATCTCGTTGGCATAGCTGAGAGACTGTTCGAACTGACGCTTGAATTTCTGGAACTTTACACTAGCCACAAGCTTCATGGCCTTCGTGATTTTTTCCGTCGATTGAATTGTCTGGATTCGTCTCCTTGTTTCAATTAGGCTTTCAGGCATATGTGTTTCCTATCTGATTCAGAATTTCATTCCTGCCAAGACATTCTTCGCGCTTTCGAGGATGATGCTCTTGGTTGCATCATCAAGTTTTCGGGTATCCTGGAGAGTTTTTCTGACTTCAGGATGATTGCTGTCGATATAGGAATGGACGTTCTTCAGTACCTCTTGGACAGATTTCAAAGGTACATCATCGATTGTTTTGCTTTGGGCGACAAAGATGTCGATGACCTCATCTTCCATGGACATCGGACTGTACTGCTTTTGCTTGAGGATTTCCTGAAGCAGGGCACCATGATTGAGGATTGACTTGGTTACAGCATCAAGGTCCGATCCAAAACGGGAGAAATCGAGAAGCTCCATGTAGTTTGCAAGTTCGATCTTCAAAGAAGATGCGATGGATTTCATGGATTTGTATTGAGCGGCACCGCCGACACGGCTGACAGAAAGACCAGTATCGATTGCCGGTCTCTGACCGATGTTGAACATGTCGGTGGAAAGGAAAATCTGACCATCCGTAATGGAAATGACGTTGGTCGGGATATAAGCGGAAATATCACCTGCCTGAGTTTCGACAATCGGAAGTGCGGTCAAGGATCCGCCTCCTAATTTGTCGTTAAGATGACAAGAACGCTCCAAGAGTCTGGAGTGAAGGTAGAAGATGTCACCAGGGTAGGCTTCACGTCCCGGAGATCTCTTCAAAAGCAAAGACAGGGCACGATAGGCAACGGCGTGCTTACTTAAATCATCATAGATGATAAGAACATCTTTGCCTCTCTTTTCCCAATATTCGCCGATACTTGTTGCTGCATAGGGGGCGACATAAAGCATAGGTGCGGATTCGCTTGCTGAAGCATTGACGACAACCGTATAGCCCATGGCATCGTTGTCTTTGAGTTTTCCGACAACCTGGGCAACTGTAGAATTCTTCTGACCGATGGCACAGTAAATACAGATGACATCCTTGCCCTTCTGGTTGAGAATCGTGTCGATGGCAATAGCTGTCTTTCCTGTCTGTCTGTCGCCGATGATAAGTTCACGCTGACCTTTACCGATCGGAATCATGGAATCGATGGCCTTGATTCCTGTCTGAAGAGGTTCGTCGACAGGCTGTCTATCCATGATTCTTGGAGCTGGAGCTTCAATCGGAGCATCGATGGTATCTTTTAGTTCGCCAAGTCCATCGATTGGTTGACCCAAGGCGTTTACAACTCTTCCTAAAAGAGCATCGCCGGTAGGAACGGAGACGACACGTTTTGTTCTCTTGACGGTATCCCCTTCATAGATGGCGGAATCTTTTCCAAGGATGACACAGCCGACACTATCTTCGTTCAGGTTCATGACCATGCCATAGACGCCATTCTGGAATTCCAGAAGTTCTCCGTAAAGAGCCTGATCCAGGCCGAAAATGGTACAAATACCATCACCGACGCTGATGACAGTCCCGACATCATTGGTTTCAATCTTACTTTCGTAGTTTTCGATTTCCTTGCGAACAAGGTTCGTAATCAGATCATTGTTTTCTGCCATATAAGTCCTCCTAGTCGCCGGAATAGAGAAGCTTCTTTTTGACGTTCTCTATCTTGGAATCGATGGTGTAGTCATAAAGAGTGTCATTGATATTTATTTTCATCCCTGCAATGACTCTCTTGTCTAAAATCATGTGGAAGTGAACATTCTTACCGTATTTTTTGGAGAAGACATTCTCCAGTCGGACAATAGTGGAATCTTCAAGTAGGTAACCCGTATAAATAAGCCCTTCAAGAATCCCTTTGCTTTGATTGTACATATGGTGGAATTCCTCCTCCATGATGTCCATATATCTGGAAAGGTGGTTTTTTGTTACGATATGAAGATACCCCAAAGTCATCGTCTCGATTTTTCCTAGGAAAACCTGGTCCAGGATTTTGTCTTTGAAGGACAAGGGAACCTGTCTAGAATCCAAAAAGGAAGAGAACTCTTTTTCTTTGTCGAAGGTTTCTTTGACAAGACGAAAATCCTGGTAGACTTCTTCCAGTCTTCCTTTGGCAATGCTCTCTTCGAAAAGGGCTTTGGCATAGTGCTTCAAAAGAGACTTATTCATGGTTATTCCCCATCATGAGAATCGTTTTCTTTCTCGATTCTGCTGATGAAATCATCGACAATCTTATCATTGTCTTGCTGAGTCAGTTCACGACCCAAAATCGCTTTGGAGGCATCCAAGGCAGTCGAGACAATCTCGTTGTGTGCCTTTCTCTCCAAAAGGGCTTTCCTTTCGGCGATTTCGATTTCACCTTGTTTCATCTTTCTGTCGATTTCTACCTGGGCATTATCCATAATCTTCTGGCTTCTCATCTTGGCTTCTTTTTCAGCTGCCTGGATGATTTCGTTTGCCTGATTTCTGGAAGCCTGAATATTGTTTTCGGCAGTCTCTTTCGCTTTCTCGGCCTGGGCAAGATTCTGATTGGCCTTATTGACCATATCCCTCTGATATTCGCTTCTCTTCTTCAGTTTCTCCTTGATGGGTCGATAGGCAAAGAAGAAGAAAACGGCGACCATCACCAAAAACGCTCCAAGCTGAGCCAAGGAAATCCAAAGATTCGGAAGTGCATTGGCGACAGTTTCGGAAATCGAGTCGCTGATACCTTGAGAGTCACAGGATGTCAAGGTCAGCATCGAAACGATGAACAAGAAAGCAGGAAACTTCTTCTTCATGCTCTGCCTTTCTATTAGGCCATGGTCTTAGGACCGGCAACGAAGATAAGAAGAATGGCAAGAACCAAACCATAAATAGCGACAGTTTCGCAAAGAGAAACACCAAGAATCATGCTAGAACGAAGCGTCTTGCTAGCTTCCGGATTTCTGGCCATTCCCTTGATTGCAGAAGAGCAAACAAGACCTTCTGCGATAGAAGAAACGGACATGGCTAACATGATGATACCGACACCGATGTAAAGGAACTTGGCTGCGGAATAGGCGTTGTCAGCAGCTCCTTCTGCCAAAACGACGAGATTGTTTAATAAATTAGTCATAATAGCCTCCTTGATTCAATGGCTTTTTACTACATCTGAGCTTTCAGCGAAATGGCTTTGGCCTGTGTTTCCAGATAATCCTCTTCCGGAGCTTCCTGTGCAAGATCCATCATCGTAATCATCGTAAAAACAAGAGCCTGTATAAAGCCGCTGAACAAATCGAAGTAAGCATGGAGGAAAGGCATGATAAGCGGAGATGCAACCAAACCGAAACCGTTAGCAATTCCGTTCATGGCACCATAGATCAGTGTCATGATGCAATAACCAGCAAAAGAATTTCCGAACAGACGGATTCCTAAAGAAAGCATTGGGGTGAAGTTCGTAATCAAAGGAAGAAGAGGTGGGAAAGTAAAGACAAACTGCTTCCAATAAGAGAATTTCTGAGTCCTTAATTTTGTTATTTCAATCATTATTACCGTCAAAAGACCGATGGTTAATGTAAAAGCAAGATTGGTGAATGGGTTGGGAAGCTGAGTGAAAAGCTTACTTTCACTCCAAACGTAGCCTTCTGATTTCGGCCCGACGAAGAAAAGAATCGGAAGACCCATCATACCCAAAACAAAGCCAAAGAAGATAAAGGAGAAAAGACAGGTTACATAAGCACCAAAATTGGAAAAATATCTTGGACAGTGCATCAAGTCTGATACTTTCTCGTCTGCAAATTCGACAATCATCTCAGCCACATTGACAATACCTTTTGGCTGATCCAGCGGGGAATATTTCTTCTGCTTGAAATAGACAACAATAGAAAAAATGCAGACTAGAGTCATAACAATCAGACTACTGAAGAATTCGACAGGGAACATCTTTAGAAAATCATTATTGAGAATATTGTTTAGATTCATTTTCTGTCATCTCCGTTTTCCTTGCCTAGTCTTGTGAAGTGGATCATAACAAGAGTATAGATCCCAAGGACTTCTACGGCAGGTATAAAAATAAGATAAGAACTTGTAGCATCATGAATGGAAGGTACATAATACCAAATCAATGCTGGCCCAAGAATTCCGAGAAGGATCAGTAGGAAACGGATGACATTTCCAAAGATCATTCCCTTGATCATCTCCTTTCCTCTATATTGCCAAAGGAAAGTAAGATAAATCGGAAAAAGAACGAGCATTGGGAAACCAACGAAAATAGCTTCCCCGAATCTCTTAAGGATAAGAAGAATGATAGTGGCTAAGATGAGTGCG
>DHKM01000041.1:14347-15591 GCA_002404835.1 Caryophanales bacterium UBA4694
AATAGATAATTCCAAAGGTGATTTTTTCGAAATTTTTTGGATTTTTCATGCGTTACAAGTATAGCACTTACATCGCCTAAAAATCTATCAAATGAACGAATATCCGACAAATAGGACAGAAAGACAGAATGAAAAAAACAAAATTGTTTCCTGAGTCAGAAAATCAAAAACAAAAAAACAAAAAAATGTTGACTCTAAAAGGCCAATCAATTATAATTATTTTCGCTTCGGGCGTTTAGCTCAGCTGGGAGAGCATCTGTTTGACGTACAGAAGGTCACAGGTTCGAGCCCTGTAGCGCCCACCATGAAAGCAAGACAATCATCTCTGAAAAGAGATGATTTTTCTTTAAAACCGACTTGCCGTATTATATAATACACAAGTCATTTGGAGCAGTACTCAAGTGGCTGAAGAGAACGGTCTTGAAAACCGTCAGTAGGCGAATAACCTAGCGGGAGTTCAAATCTCCCCTGCTCCGCCATCTGAAATTCAACACGGAGAAATCCGTGTTTTTGTTTGTTTAGCATTTGACGTACTTGTTTATGTACGTTTATCTCTATATAATAGGAAAGAGGTGAAAAAACATGGCAACAACAAACGTTACTGAATTGAGAAAAAACTTGTTCAGTACAATAGATTCCGTCATTAAATTCAACGAACCTGTTCAGGTTGTTACAAAGAATGGAAACGCAGTTCTTTTAAGTGAAGAAGATTATAACGCGCTTTTGGAAACGGTTTATCTTATGTCACAGCCTGGACTGGTTTCCAAAATCAAGGAAGGCGAAAAGGAAAAAACATCCGAAATGTCCAAATTCGATCCGAACGAGGAATGGTAAATGTGGATTGTCCTTTTTACCAAGAATGCTGAAAAAGATAAGCCGAAATTGAAAGCAGCCGGTTTAGAGAAGAAAGCTAAGGCCTTGCTGGTATTGCTTTCTGAAAACCCATTTCAGACACCTCCTTCATATGAAAAGCTTGTTGGTGATTTGAACGGATATTATTCCCGAAGAATCAATATCCAGCATCGGCTTGTTTATTGTGTTGACTCTCAAAGACATATCGTGATTGTTCATTCCATGTGGTCACATTACGAACGATAATGGTTTGGAAAAATCCTGCATTGCTCCGCCATCTAAAATTCAACACGGAGAAATCCGTGTTTTTTTCTTTTGGATATCTCAATTATGCTTTCTTTTGGGGATTGTACATCCCAACGCATATCTTTATTAAATTAAGAATAACTAAA
>DHKM01000057.1 GCA_002404835.1 Caryophanales bacterium UBA4694
AAATTTCATTAAGTGAGCCTTATCCGTTGCAATTATGAACGTCTTTCTTTACAGAACAATTACAATGTTTAAAATGTTTTACCCTCTCTTTTTGAAATCCGACTTAAAATGATTTCCGAGGAAAAAACAAATGAAAGCAAAGAAAATCATTTTACTTATGGCTATGATGAGTCTCGGACTGACTGCCTGCGGCAATAAAAAAGCATCGGCAGAAGATTCAGGGAAAAACACGGATTCCACTTCCAAGACCCAGCAGAATACAAATACGACAGAACCCAATGAGAAAAAGCAGGTCAACGTCTATATGCCATCCCCTGCGGGTTTGCAGACTGCCATCGAAAAAGGATTTGAAAAAGAATACAGCAATATCGATATGGTAGTTACCTCCGGAACCACTGGTGAACTTCTTGCCAAAATCGAAGCAGAGAAATCCAATCCTGTCTGCGATGTCCTGATCCTGGCTTCCTGGAGTGATGGAATCAATTCCCTCTCCACGATGGATCTGATGTCCTATGTTCCCAAAGACGGAGACAAGATTGCAGATGAGTTCAAGGAAGAAACACATAAGATCTGGGGAACCAGTGCCTCTGCCGTCGGTGTTCTTTACAATACCGACACCGTCGACAAAGAAAAAATCGAGAAACTTGATTGGTCCGACTATTCTTCAAAGGAAAAACTGAATTCCGTTCTGAAAGAAGACGGAGAAGCCAGAATGTCGATTCCTGACCCGACAAAGTCCGGTGCCTGCAAGGATTTCCTTGCCGGATATGTTTCTTCCAAGGGGGAAGAAGCCAGCAATACGGACTTCCAGGGATGGGCAGACAATGGTCTGAAGAACGGCGGCGGAAACAAGACCGCTCTTGCTGATATCGAATCCGCAAAGATCGATGTTCTTGTTGCCGGTGTCGATTACAACGCCTATAGCGATAAAGCCAAAGGAAAAAGCATCGATATCTACTATCCGAAAGGCGGAACCGTTGTCAATGCAAGACCGGCAATGATTCTGAATACCGCAAGTCATGTCGACGAAGCAAAGAAGGTCATGGATTATCTTTGTACTGCTGAAGCTCAGAAATTTGTTTCCGATAGCTATCTCCTTCCGGGAAGAAAAGACGTCAGCGCCAAAAGTGACAGACTCGGATACGACAAGATCGATCAGCTGACAAATCTTGACTGGAATTATATGGCAGAAAACGGAACGAAGATTGCCACGGATTTTGTAAAGAAGCTGAAGTAGGATATGTCTTCATTTCTATCCACGATAAAAGATAGGCGCAGATTAGGATACCTGACATCAGGTGTCTTAATTTGCGTTTTGTTGGTATTCTTCATCACCCTTCCGATTGTTTCGGTGTTCTTGAAATCCTTTCAGGATAAGGACGGACTCTTCACATTGGAGAACTATTACAATGCCTTCACCATGGAAGAAACCGGAAATGCCATCAAGAATTCGTTGCTTCTTTCTCTTTCCGTAACCGGACTCAGCACTCTCATTGCGGTACCGGAAGCCTACATTCTTGCCAAGACAAAACTGAAACGGCTTTGGTGGCTTGACCTTGTCATGATGATTCCGTTCATGGTTCCTCCCTATATCAATTCCATGGGATGGATGCTTTTCATGCAGAGAAACGGAATTCTATACCGCAACTTCAAATTCCTTAGACCAATGGCCAGCTCCTTTTTCTCTTTCTTCGGAATGGTATGGATCATGTCCATGCATACTTCTCCGTTTCTGATGACGATGCTGAAGAATGCATTCATGTCTTTTCCAAAAAGCATCGACGATGCAGACAGCATCTATGTCAGAAAAGGATGGACAAGATTCAGAAAAGTCTATGCACCTATTCTTTTCCCGAATTTCCTGATCGGTGCCTTCTTGGTCTTTGTCAAAGCTCTTAGCGAATATGGTACACCGGCAACCTTCGGTCCGGAAATCAATGTCTTGGTCTTTTCGACCATCATCACCAACAAGATGCAGGTCGCTCCGATTGACTTCTCCATGGCCTCATCCCTGGCTTCCCTTCTTGTCACAATCTGCATGGTCCTTTGGCTTGTCCAGATGTATGTGACATCAAAGAAAACCATTGCACTGAAAGACGAAGGAAACGGGAGAATCACAAAATCCTGGACGGCCTGTATTCTAGGTTCATTGTTCCTTGTTGTTCTTTTCTTTTTCTCGGCTTTCATTCCTTTGTTCACGATTGTCGTCTCCTCTTTCAAAAAGACTCTCTACAAGAATCTGAATGTACCCGGAAACTTCACGTTCGACAATTATCGAATTGCCTTCGAAGGCGAAGAAGGATTTGCAAACGGATATGAAGCCATTGGGAATTCCTTCTTCATCGGCATCATGTCTTCCCTTCTGATTCTTGTTGTCGGAGTTATCCTAGCCATTTTCAGCTTCCGGAACAAAAAGAAGCTGTTAGGAAAAGGCGTCGAATTCCTGGACATGCTTCCCCAGATGATTCCCAACATTGTCACCGGTATTGGTATGATCATGTTTTTCAATCTGATCTACAAGGCTTTTCCGGTCTATCGAACCAAGTGGATGCTCGTCATCGGATATAGCGTAATCTTCCTTCCGACAATGGTGTCGTATATCAAAAACAGTTTACTACAAATGCAGAATTCTATCATCGAATCGGCAAACGTTTACTGCAAGAGCAATTTGAAGATAAACTTGAGGATTGTATTACCACAGGCTCTCAAAGGGGCGTTTTATGGATTCAGTATGACCTTCATTGTTGCTTTAAGAGAACTTGTCACAGCCAAGCTTCTTCAGCCACCGAGTTTTTATACGATTTCCTTGTATATCGATAGACAATTCGAACAAGGAAACCAACAGGCAGCCATGGCTTTAAGCGTGGTATCTGTCCTTCTTACGTTGCTTCTTCTTCTCCCGCTTGAATTTTTCATGGGAAGAAAAGAAAGGAAAAAGGTATGAACATCATCGCAGAGAATATCTCGAAATCGTTTGATCATAAAAACAAGGTGCTGGATGGACTGAATCTCGAAGTAGAAGACGGAAGCCTAACCACTCTTCTTGGTCTGTCCGGTTGTGGCAAGACCACATTTCTGCGTATCCTTGCCGGTCTTGAGAGTTCCGATAGCGGAACCATAAAGTTCGGAGACAGCATCGTTTTCGACAAGGAAAAGAAAATCAACCGGCAGCCCTTTGAAAGAAACGTCTCTTTTGTCTTCCAGGACTTTGCCTTATGGCCCAATATGAATGTCCTTCAGAATGTCATGTTTGCCTTATCCAACAGACAGAAGAAAAGAAACCTGTTGAATCGAATAAAGGATTACAGAAAAGAAAAGGAAACCATCAAGGAAAAATCCATGGAAGCATTGAAGATGGTCAAGATGGAAGGATACGCAGACAGGATGGTGAACGAACTATCCGGAGGACAGAAACAAAGAATCGCCATCGCAAGAGCCATTGTCATTTCCCCGGATGTCATCTTCTTCGACGAACCTCTTTCTGCCCTTGATGCCCTTCTCAGACAGCAAATGCGTGTGGAAATACAGAATCTTGTGAAAAGACTCCATACGACAGCCATTTTCGTCACTCACGATCAGGAAGAGGCAATGGCGATTTCAGACAAAATCATCATCATGAACCAGGGCAGAATCGAAGAGATGAACACTCCCGAAGAGATCTATTGGAATCCGAAAAGAAAGTTTGTCGCAAAATTCATCGGAAAAGCTTCTTTCCTTGATGATACCCATTTTCTCCGTCCTGAGAATCTCTCTTTCGTTCCCAACGAAAACGAAGTGCATGTCAAGGCAGTCCAATGCACCTATGAAGGCGGAAATTATGACATACAGGGAGAAGACAAAGACGGAAGGACGTTCTTCTTTTCCTCCGATCACCGGATATCCTTGGATGAGAATCTTACGCTCTATTATTCCTCGAAATCCGTCAAGGAGGTGAAGTAGATGGAATTTCTCTCTCTTGGTGGAATAAAGGAACATGGAAGGAACTGCTTTCTTGTCAAAGGAGACAGAATATCATTCATGTTGGACTGCGGAAAAGGCGAAAAAGGTGAAACACCGGATTTTTCCAAAACCCGGGCCGATAAAATCGATTATCTGTTTCTTTCCCATTCCCACCTGGATCATACCGGAAGCGTGGAAAACCTCTATCAGTCAGGCTTCTCCGGAAAGCTTCTCTGTTCCCCTGAAACCTACCACCTCCTTCCTACAAGACCAAAGGATATCATCTATCTGAATCCGAACCATCCTATCGAAGTCGATGGAAGAATAAAAGTGCTCCCCAGAAGAAGCGGCCACTGCTTCGGTGCACTGAGCTTTGAAATCCGGATGGAAGGAAAGACGATTCTTTATACCGGCGACTATCTGGAGGATACCGTCTTCGAAGTGGATCCGATTCGAAATAGAAGAGCAGATCTTGCCATCGTCGATGCCTGCTACAGCCAGGAAAAAAGCTATGAAGAAAACAAGGAAGCCTTCCTATCCCTTCTTGAAAAGCAGAAAGGAAAGACGATTCTTCCTCTTCCGAAAAACGGAAGAAGCATGGATGTCATCGACATGCTGAATGAAAACGGCATTCCATACTCGGTCAAAGACAATCCCTTCTTCCAAGAAGAGACGGAAATCTATCTGAAAAAGGAAATCCCCGTCATGGAAACGGAAAATGCCGACGTGCTTCTTATCCAGGATCCCCAGCTATCCACAAAAAGAAGCCGGGAATTTGTCGACAGACAAAAGAAATCCAATCTCATCTTTACGGGAACCATCGACGAAGGAAGCTATTCCGATCGCCTGATGAAGCAGAGAGAACACACCTATTTTTCCAGAATCAATGTCCATCAAAGTCTGGATGAGGCAAAGAAGCTCGTTCTGAAAAACGAGTTCAAAAAGACGGTTTTCTTCCATAACAAAGAGCTTTCACAGGAAACTCATCTGTTGTTCTGATTCAAAAAAGGCTCCAAAAGCAAGCAAAAAAACGAAAAAAACCAATAATTACATGGGAAATCCTCTTATCTGCAAAGCTTCCTGTTTGACAAAACAAAAACAATCCTATATTCTATCCTTGCAAAAAAAAGGAGAACGCGCATGAAAAAGAAATTAGCAACCCTTGTTTTACTGTCTCTGATATCTCTTGCTTCCTGCAATCCAAGAGACACGGCAAAATCCGATAGCACCTCCCCTTCATCCAATACCGCAAAGCCATCTGTCAGCACGACGAATAGTACTACCGGAAGTCCATCGACCAGCAAACCGAAAGTGGATCCGCCATCCATCGACGAAGAGGATTTTTCCTACCTCATCGGAACCTATTACACCAAAGGCTCCTCTCTTTCCCTTTCCAAAGATTCCCTGAAAATCCAGGGTGAAAAAGAACTGAACCTTGTTCCTACCGCAGTATCCGAAGCCACCATGGGTGAAGGCGAAGAGGCCTATGAGACCAAAGTCGTCGAATTCTCGAAGGATTTCAACGGAGGAATCGAGTATCAGGCCTACATCAATTTCCAGGACGGACTTCTCCATGTCGAAAACCTTTCCGAAAACCACGATAGTACAATCGGAACCTATATGCCTGACATCAAGTCCTACTCCGGAACCTATTCAGCCTATGGAGATTCAAACGAAAGGAACGTCTATATCAGCTTCGACGGACATTTCGACCTGGAAAGAGGAGTGTTCCCGGAAAGTCATCGAATGATGAAAACCTTCTCCGACGAACAGACCTGGTATATCAAGTCCTTCTATACCATGGTGAACGATATTCCCTATATCGGAATCCAGGAATATGACCAGGATGATTACGGATACGGAAAAGAACTGCTTGTCCGTGACCAGACCAACAACAAAATCTATATCATTGAGGGAACAACATCTGCGGATGTCGAATACTACAGCTATGTGACGGATATCGGAGGATACCAAGGCCTTCCTCTTTTCGATGGTGTGGATTCCTTTGAAACATCTCTTGATACGGAGACAAAACAGTTCACCTTCGGAAAACTCAGCTCAACCTATGAAGAAGTGTTGGATCAGGACGGTTTCCATCTTAAAGCAACCCTTGATGGAAAAGACTATCTCTTCAGCATCGGAGAATACCATGTAATCGCCAAAGCCGGAGAAAACACCCTCTATTATCCGGTTGACAATATCTCTTCCCTATACGGAGAATTCAAGACGAAAGACGAAACCTTCAAGATCGAAGAGAACGAAGAAGGACTTTATCCGAACGTCTACGTCAATGGAACGAAAATAGAAAACGTTTCCTATACCATCAAGAACAAACGGAAAGCCATCTGTTTTGTCAAAGACAACAAGACCTACTATCTGTCCGCGGACAAGACCGGCTCTGCCATCCGACTTGACAAAGACCAGGAAGTCCTCTATCCGTTAAATGAGGTCCTGTTTGCTCCCATCTACACCGATTCGTTCCTTTACAAAGAAAAAGGTCAGTCTCTGACTCTCGAGGTCAAGGAAGACCTCTCCTATCAGATTGGAGAAGAAAAAGGAAATGCGGATCTTGTTTATACCCATGGAGACAAATATCCGAACCTTTCTCTGACATATACAGGCAAGAACTATTCCCTTTCGCTCGTCCAGCAAAGCGCAGGATACTACGTGCTGAAAGGCGAAGACAAGACCTATACGTTGTACTCCAAAACCATCCTAGACAAAGTCTACGGAACCTATTCCGCCGACGGCATCAAAGACTTCGTCTTCTCAGAAGAAAAACTGGTCAAGGATGGAAAAGACCATAGCTATTCCTTCACTCCTTATCTGAACACAGGCGATGGAACCTATTCCTTTGCCATCACTTTGGATGAAGACAAAACTCTCTATCAGAACAACCTCCATGGTACCTTCTATAGCAGCAACGAATCCTATGTCAAAAAAGAACTCTTCACATCCCTCTACGGAACCTATTCCGGATACGGAAAATACGGAATCGAGAACATCAAGTTCACCAAAGAAGGAAAACTCTATCTAGATAGTCTCAACGAAGACAAGACCGGACTAATCAAAGACGTCAACTACTCCTATAACATCATGACCAATACCAGTGACGAAATAGGAATTGCCTTCAAGTACAGCGACGAACTTTCGCTCCTTATCCTCTTCCATGGTACCTATGTCTCCATCGGAAATCTCAATTACTACAGAGAAGAACTCGTCCAGTCCTGGGGAACCTATGTCGATGACGATGACATCCTTTATTTCCAGGATGACAAACTATATCTGAACGGAACATCGCTCTACATCTCAGACACCGAAATCAAAAACGGCAGCGTCATAATGAAAACGGCGTCTTATACCTTCACCTTTGACAAAAACGGAAAGGTGACAAAGGAAGATAACCAAGGCGAAAGAAAGACACTGAACCGGAAACTCTCCTACAGCGACTTCGAAAAGTTCGAAGGAACCTATACCATCAATGGAGAAACCGTAACATTCAAGAAATCCGATCAGCTTGGATACAGTTTCATTATCACCTCCACATTCGGAGACACTTCCTACAACTATTACATTGCCCGACACAACGGAAAGATTTCCCTTGTCGGATCATCCATTTCTGCAAACTACTATCTCATGTTGGATGAAGATACCGGAGAAATCACTACCGATTATTCCTCCTCTGTTCCTCTTCCCCCTCCGCCGCCGGCAATCTAGACAAACAGCCAGAAGAGAAAAGAATCTCCTCTGGCTTTTCCTTTGCCGAAAACGGATAAGTTGAAGGAAATTCGCTTTAGTAAAAATATACTAAAAAACGTGGGGACGTTTTATAATAAGAACATAGTCTCTTGCTTTTCGTTAAAATCGAAGGGCAAGCATTAAAAGGATAGGATAACATGTATCGGGTGATAATCGCAGACGATGAAGAGGCCGTCAGAAACAGGCTGAAGATGATGGTAGAAAAATTTCCGGATTCCTTTACGGTGGTCGGATGCTTCGAAAATGGATTCGATGCTATCGAAAACTCAAGTCAGCTCGAACCGGATGTACTGATTACGGATATCCGCATGCCTTATATCAGCGGCATCGAACTGATCCGCCATTTCAAGGTCGAGTTTCCTCTGATGCAGTCTGTCATCGTCTCCGGCTATGATTCCTTCGATTACGCCAAAGAAGCAATTGCTCTTGGCGTTGTCGGATATCTGACAAAGCCTGTTTCCCTGGATGACATGAAAGCCATCCTTGGCAAAGTCAAGGATGCATTGGACAAGCAACTGCAGATGGATATAAGCATGAAAATCCTGGAAGAAAAGGCGTCCAATTCCATCCGCTTCCTTCAGTCCGACGACCTGAACCGGCTCGTAAGGATGAAAGAAATTCCCAACAATTTCATGGAAAAGCTTCAGGAGGACGGTATCAATCTCAATCATCCTTATCAGGCAATGGCTGTATTCGATCCGGACAGTGACGACGAGGAATATGAAAAGATGGACTATCTCTATTTTTCCCTGGAAAAGGCAATTCAGGAAGAGTTCTCCTCTTTTTGCACCTATTACTCCTTCAGCTCGGACGGACAAATCGGAATCCTCCTTCTCAGTGAAAGTCCGATCGATGAAGAAACGCTCATTCTTAAGGCTAGCAGTGTTCTCGCCATGATAAAAAGAGCGGAATCCCTCTCCGTATCCTGTGGCCTTTCCGATATCATGGAAACACCGGTCAACTACAGAAAAATGTTCCGACACGCAAAACGTTCCCTTGAATATCGGACGGTACTAGGATCAAACATGGTCTTCTCCTTTCATGATCTGGAAAAGACATCGGACAATAGTAAACCGGAAGGAAAAATTGATGAGAACGAATACAAGAATCTGACCTATCTTATTTCCTATGGTAAAAGGGGCGACATCAAAAAGAATTATGAAAAACTGATCAACCAGATATCTACACCGAGCTATAAGGAAAGCTATTATTACATTCTTTCCAATATTCTCGATTCCATACTCAAGGCCTGTATCTCCCTTCCGGAATTCTATCAGGACTTTGACTCGCAGACTGAAATCTCGGCAAAACTCTTCGGTCTCAAGACCAAGCAGAATCTTATCGATTATCTAGCATCCATATCGGACAGAGTCATAAAAGTAAATGAATCGAAAAGACTGTCCGGACTAGAAACATCCTATGAAAGGATTGTCCATTTTCTTGATATGAATTTTACCAATCCGAATCTTACGATCGAAGATGTGGCAAACGAACTATCCTATTCCGTCAGCTATATATCCGTCATACTGAAACGGAACAATACGACATTTACAAGACTGGTTACTGATATGAGAATGAAAAAAGCCTTCACCCTACTTGCAGACAAAAACAACCGCGTAATAACGATTGCCAGGGATGTCGGATATACCGACCCATACTATTTCTCCCACTGTTTCAAGAAATACACCGGACTATCTCCAGATGAATACAGAAAAACGAAACTTTCTTAATCGACTGCCGTTGAAAAACGAACTCTTTTTCTCCTTCCTTTTTGCCTTCGTCTTTTTTGTGGCCGGAATTCTTGCCATTGTCTCGCTTACCTATTCCGTATCGGTCGAGAAGACTTATCTGAAGCAGGTTGTCTCAACCTCCCAACAGGCACTGTCGAACTATTCCAATTACATGGATAACGTCATCATCGCCTCCGATGCCATCCAGAAAAGACTTGTCAACGAGACAAACGAGACCATTCAGTCCCAAAGTCGGAACTTCTTTGACGAAATCATGGTCGTCCTTCCCTCGGTGAATTCCATCTCTCTCTATGATGATGAGGGAAAACTGATTGCCTCGGACAAAGGATATCGGTCCGACATGACCAAGGAGCAGGTCCAGAAGGAAGAATGGTTTACATTGTCATTGAACTCACCCTTGATCAATCATTTCTCCAAAGTCAGTTCCTCTTCCCTCTTCACCTTGTCCAAATTCATGACAATCGACAACGGAAAAGAATCCGCAATCCTGAAAATCGTCTATGATTTCTCGGGGATCGAATCCGTCATTGATGAAACCCAGCTTGGCGACGGAGGAAACATCTATATCTTCGACAACGACTACCAGGAAGTCTATTCCTCTCTGGAAATCCCCGAAACGGAAAAAACAGCAATCCAGGAAACCATATTAGGTCAGGTGGAAATCAAGGACGGTGCCAATCATATCTATCTCTACATTTCCACAATTCCCAAGACCAGATGGCGTCTGGCTATTGCCACGAACATCAACGAGATCGCCAAAGCCAAGAGCCGGCTTTTCATCAATTCCTTCCTCTTCTCGGCCTTTGCTCTTTTAGCCTTCCTGTTCCTCTTCTATGCCGTATCCGGACAAATCTCAAAACCTATCGTCCGACTCCAGAAGGAAATGGAATCCATCAATGATCTCGATTTCCAGCCACTGGAATCATCCTCGATTGGAGGGACCAAGGAAATCGTTTCCCTGAACCGCTCCTATCTGAAGATGATGAAAAAAATCCGGGAACTAGCCCAAGAAGTCGTAAATGAGCAGAAAGAGCAGAATAAGGCAGAATTGAAAGCTCTGCAGAACCAAATCAATCCACATTTCCTTTACAATACCCTTGATTCTATCATTTATCTTATCGATGAGAAAGAAAACGAAAAAGCCCAGAACATGATCGTCGCCCTCTCCAGATTCTTCCGGATTTCCATTTCCAGAGGAAAGAACATCATACCGATCAAAAGCGAACTTGAACATGTCAGATACTATCTTCAAATCCAAAAAATGAGGTTCGGCGAAGGATTCGATTATCGGATTGATGCCTCGGATGAAATTCTCTCTCTTCCTGTCATCAAACTCATTCTTCAGCCAATCGTTGAAAATGCCATCGTACATGGATTGGGGGAAAAACCTCTTCCGGATGCCTATATCCATATCAAAGGATATATGAAAGACGAATATTTAGTATTCGAGGTCGAAGACAACGGGTATGGCATGCTTCCCGAGAAGATCGAAGAAATCAGGAAATCCTTCCAGGATAAAACCATCCACAACGGAGTCGGACTCTCCAATGTCTATCAGAGAATCAGGATCTATTATGGAGAAAAAGCTGATATCCAAGTGAAGTCAAGCCTCGATTGCGGAACGGATATCCTCGTTCTCATTCCGAGAAAGGAGATACGGAACGATGAAGAATAGAAAAACACTCTCCTTCCTTTTTATGGAAGGATTGCTTCTTTCCTCCTGCTCGGGAAAACACAGAGACGCTTTGGTTTTCATCTATGACGAGAACGATACCTTCATCCGTTCCTTCGATACCGCTTTGGGGACTGCTTTGACAAAGGAAGGATATTCCTATGAATCCCGATATGCATCCAATTCCCAGATCAAGCAGAACGAATCCATCGTAGAGTCCTTGGATCAGAACAGTCCGGATATGCTGTTTGTCAATCTGGTCGACCGCATGTCATCCGGTGCCATCATCGACAAAGTATCCACAAAGGATATCCCGGTCATCTTCTTCAACCGTCAGCCGTTGGATCAGGACATGGTCCGCGGACGGAAAACCAATGACAAAATCTTCTATGTCGGAACCGATCCGGTTTTCGAAGGTGAATCACAGGCGAAGATGACCGAAGAACTCTTCGGAGACAAGGAAAACCTCAGCCCCATCTATGACAAGAATCACGACGGAACCATCCAGCTGGTGATGCTCAAGGGCGAAATCGGGCATCAGGATACCGAAAAAAGAAGCAAGGCTGCCTTGGAGACTCTGACTCAGGATGGATACAGAATCGAAAACCTTTATTCTGTCTATGCCAACTGGAACCGGAACCAGGCCAGACAATCCATGAAGGAAATCGTCCAGAAATGCAATGGGGAGATCGAAGTCGTCCTGTGCAACAACGATGATATGGCTCTTGGCGTCATCGATTATCTGCTTTCGGAGGAAAACACCATACCCTGGGACAAAGTCAATCTTCCTTTTCCGATTTTCGGTGTAGATGGTACAAGCCTGGGAATCGAATATGTCAAGAAAGGACTTCTTTCCGGTACAGTGAAGAATGAAGCGGACAGACAGGCCGATTGCTGCATCAAACTCGTAGAAGAAATCAAGAAGAACGGAGAAATCACCTCTTCCTTCCCGTATCCGATGGAGAACGAATACACGATCTACGTAGAAGGAAAAATCATCACGGAAGACAATGTCGCCTCTGCTTCTGAAAACGATGAATCCTAGGGATTGGAAAGGAAAAGACCATGAGACAGAAAAACATACGGATCCTTCCTTGCGAAGCCAGGGACAGACAGGACATCATGATATTTTTGAAATCAGCGGCCCTGGAATTCAAAGACATCGCGTTCTCTGTCCAGTGCGAGGAAAAGGAGTATGCCCTTTTTTCCGATTATCCGAACATCCATAAAGCAGCAACAGAGGAAGAGACGGATTATGATTTTGTCTTCGACTTCCAGGAAGAAGATATGGACCGCCTACTTCCGTTTCTGGATAAAGAAAAGAAAAAATACCTTCTTCTTCTCGATGAGAAAGAAGAAGACGCCATTCTGAGCACAAATTATCTAAAGGCAGAACGCTTTGTCGCAGAGGGAACCGGAGAAAATCCGAAAGTGTCCCTGATATCCAAAGGCCTTGAACAAAGACTTCCTCACGATGACCGAATATCCGAAGAATCCATTCGAGACCTCTTTGAGAGTAAAGCAGACATGGTGGTGCTAACGACACAGGATTACAGCTTCTTCAGACAATCCATTGACGGCTTCCTTGCTTTTTGCAAAAAGAAAAAAGAAACGTCGAAAAATCTCTTCTCTTCCATGGGTAGCTATTTTTTTAAGAACTATATGTCCCGAAACGAAGAGAAAAAAGTTGAGGACTGCTTCAGCTTCTATGAAATACTTCTCGGTAAAAAGAACACCGAAATCCATATCAAGAGGCCATCCGGAATCCAAGCCTACCTAGGACTTCTTCGCTCTCTGGTCGAAGAAAAGAACTGAGAATCGATGATTTTTGTAAAAGACTTTCCTTATATTATCTGGGAAAGCCTTTTCTTTTTGCTCCGTTGAAAAAAGTAGCATGGCAAGAAAAAACAAGAAACGAAAAATACGATAGCAATCGAAAAAGCGACATTTTAAAGTAAAAACAACGGAATTAGTGAAAATATGCAAAAATCTGCATAGTGTAGAAAATTCCAAAAACAGTGTAAAATTTTCCATTCTTTAATTTTTAAACCAGGTTTATCATTGTAAGCGCTAACGGAATTGTCGTCAGAACATTCACTTAGCAATTCTTGGAATAAAAGGAGGAAAGAACTTTATGAAAAAAATTATTCCGCTTATGTCGCTTGTCGGTATTGCCGCTTCCCTGGTTGCCTGTGGTGGCACCAAGGCCAAAGAATGGACTTGGAATGATGCCATCAGCGATGGTGAACTCGGCTATGTCATTTTAGTCGGCGAAGACGGAAACCCGGAAGCCGAAGATCGTACCAAGGGCTGCGTTGCCGCCATGGAAGCCATCGCCAAGGAAGGAAACTTCAAGGCCGTCGAACTCGAAAGAAAGACCTGCACCGACAACAACGGCTCCTGGAATGACCAGGTTGCCAAGGAAACAGTCGAAACCTGGACCAAGAAATACAAAGGAAAACTCGATTTCATCATTTCCAACAATGATGGTATGGCAATTGCTGCCTCCAATGCCACCGGTCTGGCAAAGAATACTCCGATTGTCGGATTCGATGCCCTATCTGCCGCCTGCGATATGATCAAGGCAGGAACCCTTGCCGGTTCCGTTTCCCAGAACGGAGACGACCAGGCACTTGCAACCGTCAAGGTCCTTTCTAACCTCATCAAAGGAACCGGAGATGTCATTGATTCCACTTATGGCGGAAAAGCAGAGCTGAATCTTGCCGATGTCGATAAGCACATCGTCCAGACCAAATTCGCAGCTGTCACCAAATCCAATGCGGACAGCCTTAAGCCGGGCGTCTATGTCAATGTCGCCGCCGATGATGCCGTCAAGGGAAAGAAGATGCTTGTTGCGACCTATTCCGCAAACGACAACTTCATCAAGGAAACCTATCGTCAGGCTCTTCCGCACTACGCAAAAGCCATGGGTTATACCGTTGATGTCATCGAAGGTGAAGGAAACGATGATGCCGATCTTCAGAACAGAATCAAGACCCAGGTCGCCAAAGAAAACTATGACTGCTTTGCCTTCAACATCATCACCCATGCCAACTGGGAGTCCTATCAGGCCATTGCCGGAGACAAACCGGTTGTCTTCTTCAACAGACAGCCGAAAACATCCGACAACAAAGGCGTTGCCGACCTCTCCGGAAAAGCCAAGACCTATTTCGTCGGTTCCGGTTCTGCAGGTCAGGGTGAAGCTCAGGGCCAGATTATCAAAGACTGGTACCACGCTTTGTCTAAGTAATTCCTGATATTTCATAGTAGATAGTAGGATGCTATGAAAAAATAGCATCCTACTTTTCAATTAAGAAAGGAGGCGTAGCAAAGAAATATGTCTGAGAATATTTTGGAAATCCATGGCCTTTCGAAGTCATTCGGAAAGAACCATGTTCTGAAGAATATCAATCTCAATGTGAAAAAAGGCAGTGTCATGGGTCTGATGGGAGAAAACGGAGCCGGAAAATCCACCATGATGAAATGCCTGTTCGGAATCTATGCAAAGGACGACGGCAGTATCATCTTCGATGGAAGACACGCAGATTTCCAGGGCCCGAAGGATGCTTTGGAAAACGGTGTTGCCATGGTTCATCAGGAACTCAACCAGTGTTTGGACAGAACCGTCTTAGACAATATGTGGCTTGGCCGCTACCGAACCAAGTTCGGCGTCATCGACGAGAACTATATGCTGTTTGAGACCAAAGGCCTCTTCTCCATGCTTGACATCCATGTCAATCCTAGACAGAAGATGAGAACCATGTCCGTCTCCCAAAGGCAGATGGTCGAGATTGCCAAAGCCGTTTCCTATCATTCCAAGATCATCGTATTGGACGAACCGACCTCCTCTCTGACCGAACCGGAAGTCAAGAAACTCTTCAAAATCGTCAATGAACTGAAGAAACAGGGCGTCTCCTTTGTCTATATCTCGCATAAGATGGACGAAATCTTCCAAATCTGCGACGAAGTCTCCGTCCTCCGTGACGGCGAGATGATCATGACGAAGAAAACAAGTGAAACCAATATGAATGAGCTCATTGCCGCCATGGTCGGAAGAAGCCTCACCCAAAGATTCCCGCCCGTTGACAACAATCCCGGAAAAGAAGTTCTTCGTATCGAGAACCTTTCGACAAAATACGCTCCTCTTTTAAGGGACATCGACTTCTCCGTACGCAAAGGGGAAATCTTCGGCATTTATGGTCTTGTCGGTGCCGGCCGAAGCGAATTGTTGGAATGCCTGTTCGGAATGAGGACCATCAAGTCAGGAAAGATTTTCTACAACGGAAAACAGATATTCGTCAATTCCCCGAAAGATGCCATGGAATACAACTTTGCTTTTGTTACCGAAGAAAGAAAAGCAAACGGCATGTTCCTCAAAGGAACATTGACCTTCAATACCACCATCACCAATCTGGATAAGTATAAGACATTAGGCATTCTCGATAATGCCAAGATGAAAGATGCGACGCTTCACGAAATCAGCCAGATGCACACCAAGTGCATGGGACCAAATGACATGATTTCCTCTCTGAGCGGTGGAAACCAGCAGAAGGTCATCATCGGAAAATGGCTGGAACGAGATCCGGATGTCTTCCTCCTCGATGAACCGACCAGAGGCATCGATGTCGGTGCCAAATACGAAATCTATCAGCTCATCCTCAATCTGGCCAAGAAAGGAAAGACCTGTATCGTTGTCTCCAGCGAAATGCCCGAAATCCTTGGAATCACCAACAGGATCGCGGTCATGAGCAACTATCGTCTTGCCGGAATCGTCAATACCAAAGAGACAAACCAGGAAGAACTCCTGAGGCTGTCTGCGAAATACTTATAAAGAGGTAAACAAAAATGGAAAAGCCAAATCAAGAAGCGATAGATTCGGAAAATGCATTTGTACCCGAAATCGAAAGACGGATATCTGAAATCGACGAGCTTGCCGCAGATGGAATTGCGAAGATCGAATCGCTGAACAATGAAATCAGCAATATCAAGAGAAACCACCAGCTGGACAAAGAAATCAAGGAAAAGCTGATTCAAAACGACAAACAGAAAATCCAAGAAGCCGAAAAGGTGAAAGTCCAGAACAAAGAAGTCTATACAAGCAAAGTCAATGAGACCATTGAATTCATCGAAAACAGCTATAAACCTCTCATTGAAAACCAGAAAGCCGACAGCATAGAAAAAGTCACTCTTGCAAAGCAAGAATACGAAAAGAAGCTGGAGGAGTATAGGACGGAAAGAACAGTCAGCCTCCAGAACCTGCAGGAAAAATTCAGAAACGAACCTCTCCCCGAGAAAAATAGGTCCGACGAACAGAAGAGACGGAAGATGCAGCTTAAGGAAGTCGATACCATCTATCGTCAGAAATGCAACGATGCCTTTGTCGCCTATAGCGATGTGAAAGAAGAAGCCAAGGAAAGCAAACACGCCTTATATCTCAACAAATATGCCTATATGGAAAAGGCCAACAACAAAAAGCTTCCTCTGAAATATGCGCTGGAGCAGAGAGCGGAGAACTACGGATATGGTTTCAATCTGAAGGACTTCTTCCTCAAAAACGGACTCTATCTTACCATTCTCGTACTCATGATCGTTGCCACCTTCATCTACGCCTTCCAGACCGGTGACTTCTTGTTCAACGGAGACAACATCCTTCTTATTCTCAACCAAGTATCACCGAAGATCTTCCTGGCCTTGGGTGTCGGCGGACTCATCGTCTTAGCCGGTACCGACTTGAGTATCGGAAGACTTGTCGGTATGGCGGCTGTCTTTACCGGTATGCTCATCACGACAACCGGTGAAACATCCGTGACCTTCTTCGGAATTTCGCCGAATTTCTCCGCGATTCCCTTAGGACTGCGTGTCATCCTAGCTTTCCTTCTTTCTATCGCATCCTGCTGCCTTATCTCCGGAATCGCCGGATTCTTCACGGCAAAATTCAAGATGCATCCGTTTATCTCCACACTTGCCACCCAGTTGTTCACCTTCGGTATCATGGCTGGTATCACCGGAAACTCCTTTACCGGAGCCCCGGATTCCACAGTCACTGCCATTGTCAGCGGAAAAGGACTTGGAGATTCCGATTTCCCGATCATGATCATCTGGGCAGCTCTTGGTATTGCCATCATGTGGTTTATCTGGAACAAGACGAAGTTCGGTAAGAATATGTTTGCGGTCGGCGGAAATCCGGAAGCTGCCGCAGTCTCCGGAATCAATGTCTTCAAAGTAACCATGATGGTCTTCATCCTTGCCGGTATCTATTACGGAATCGGTGGAAGCATGTACGGCATCTATACCGGAAACGTCAGAGCACAGACCGGTCAGGGTATGGAAGCAGATGCTATTGCAGCCTGCGTCGTTGGCGGTGTCTCCTTCTCCGGTGGTGTCGGTAAGATCAGCGGTATCGTCATCGGAGCTCTCATCTTCCAGGCAATCGTTGTCGTCCTTCCGATGGTCGGAATCACAGATGCAAACTTCCAGCTCGCAATCAAAGGTGTCATTATTCTTGCTGCTGTCACATTGGATTGCGTCAAGTATCTCAAGAAGAAATAAAAAACAGGCTTCGGTTTGATTCCGAAGCCTTTCTTGGCTAAATATCATGCATATACAGTTTTATTGGGTCTATTTGATTGCCCTGATCGGATTCCTCTACGGAACCATGGGAGGCATTGCCTTTGTCAAAGGAGTCAGAGGAGACGGAAAGAGTCTACCATGGTATGAATTGATTCTTTCTTCCGTTCTGCTTGGTGGGCCTGGAATCCTTCTGGTATATCTTCTTTCAAAGGAAGTACGGACCGAAGACAAAATCCGCAGACATGTTGTGCTGATTACAACGATTGCCTCGATCCTTGTCGAAATCCTGATCATCGTTCTTCTCAGTTGTTTTGGAGTCATCGTATATAAATCCTGATAACAGGACTGTTGGGGAAACCCAACAGTTTTTTATTGTGTGCAAGATATCAGAATCCGAGGATTCGATATACAAATAAACAGTTCCCTTTCAGGGAATTCATGTTTTGTCATCTCCCTCAGAATCGTCTGCAAGACATATCGTATTCGGAACTTACTTATTCCCATCTTCGACGAATCCAATCGGTCTATTTCGAATAATTGAAAATGATGTTCGCATCGACTATATAACTGTCTGGCGAACCTTGTGAAACAGCTTTGATTTTGATAATGTTTCCGTATTGGTCAAACTCAGCTTCTGTTGTTAAGGCTCCCGTATCATCTTTGTAGATATCCATGATTTTGAATCCATTTCCGAAATAATATTTTATCGTGTTCTTGGTACTGGTCGGCTCATTGACTTTCGAAGCAGTCTCATCTAAAAGAGTAACTGCCATTAAATGATTGACCTCATCTTTGTAGCATGTCCAATGCCCTTTTCCATAAGTGAATTCAAGATTGTCAAATGTAAAAGAAACGATTCCATCGTCTATTGACGGTCTTATATTCAGATGACCATCAACAGTTGCTGTCTTGTATGGATTGGCTTCAGCGTTCAAGGCATACTGATGGAATTCCTCGTAGCTGATACTGGAATACCCACAGGATACTAAAGAAAGAGACATTGTCAATAAGCTGAAGGGTGTAAATATATTTCTATGCATTACATAATCCTCTTTGATTGTTTTGCTTGATATTATCGGATAGGAATTGCATTTTTTCAACCTAAGCAACTGACATAGCCTGTAGATAAAGATATTAAGTTACAAAATGTATTTATGTGTTTTGAAAAAAGGCCAAAAATTAAAAAACGATTCCACAATGGAACCGAGTCTTGATATGACCGACATTCTTAAGTTTAGTCGAAAATATTACGACGGATAATCGATTTGGTGGACAAAACGAAGATGTAAGCGAACCGCCATGGCAAGTGGGGATTCATTCGGGTTATTTTTGTCAGCAACATACCCCATTTCACGAAGCATCTCTATCATTTGCTTCCTGGTTTCATCAAATTTATGAGAAAGAAGACCTTTCACATTTTCCATCAACATATATCGTGGTTTTTTTACGGCACAAATTCTCATGATATGTTGAAATAAGGTTCCGCGTCCGTAAGGATCGTCAACACCTTTCTGCATACCAACAGTAGAAAATGGTTGACAAGGAAATCCCCCGGTAAACATATCAAAATCAGGAAATTCTTTATCGTTAGGATCTATTTTTGTTATATCGGGATAATTTTTGATTAAATTGCCTTTTTCATCACGATGGTTAGAATTAAAAAGCTCGATTGCGTATTTGTCTATCTCTGAATAAGCAACCACTTTATAGTTAAACTTAGGATGATTCTCCTTGACTCTTTTTAAGGCAAAGCTCCCTCCACCATATCCGGCAAATCCTTCAAATATTCTTAATTCTTTTTTCTTTATTTTCGTTACCATTACTTTCTATATCTTTAAAAGGCACAAAGAATTCGCTCAAAGAAATATGTAATCCAGAACAAATAATAGAGATTGATTCTAATGTAAGATTTTGTTTGCCTGATTCAACTCGTGAAAGATATGTTCTATCCAATCCGATAAGTAAGGCAAAGTCTTCTTGGGTTAGACTTGTTTTACTGATTCGGAGTTCACGTACACGTTGTCCAATCATTTCTTTTTTTATAGGTAAAAATCTCCAAGCGGGTAATACTATAATGTGTTTTATAAGTCAATATCGTTATAAATAAGCCTCATGGTTTTCATAACAAATCCCTATTCGTGCATGATATATCAGTTTGAGTATATCTTTGATGTTATTTTGTGACGTTCTTGTCATTAATCGAATGTGATATCTTCTTGTGCTTTTTCATAGATTTCCACTTGATTATCAATTTTAACTTCAGTAACTATATAGCCCCTTAATAAACAGGCATGTTTAAAATCATTGATTTTATTTTCGCCTTTTATATTTTTCAAAGTGATTACAACCCCGAAACTTAAATTTTCTTTCTTTGCTCTTGTTCTTCTTTCTTTAGAAGTGAGTGCCAACCCCCAAAGCCCTTCGTTATACGCTTTAAGGCTTTTAGGATTATCTTTCATTAAATTCGATATGAATTTTGTGTTTTCCCATTTTCTAAAATCATTGCGTGCTTTTCGTTCACTATTATACGAGTCGTCGTCATCTTGAGTGTTTTCGTTGATATCTTTTATTCCTTTATCTGTCATCCTGCCAAACTTAATGGAAAGTTCTCTTTGCGTATAATCAACGCCTTGAAGCCTGTTGCATTCCGGAAAATAGCACAATGTAGCTCTGGCGATATAATTCGTTTTGTCGGCATCTTTTGGAACAGGAATAGCATAATTAGACGTGGTGTATGCATTTGAAATGCCTTGAACGGCAAATCTAATTTCGGAGTTATCGGCCTCAATTATTTTTTCGATTCTAATAGGGACTACCCCATATCCGATTAAATTTCTGAATTTTTCACTGCTTTTAGCATATGCCCATCCGGCAGCTGAATCAATAATCAAAGCTTTAGCAACCTCTCTAGAAAACCCCATTACATCGATAAGATAGCAAAGTTTTCTTGCAATCCAAGGAGCGGCAAAAGAAGTTCCGTATTGACCTTCCATTCCGCGATTAGTAAAAACGGTAATTCTTTCATCAAAATCCCCGCCATAATAAGAGACATCTGGCTTATTGAAGAATGATAATATTTTCCCTTCCCTTGAATATGTTGCTGGTCTTTTGCTCTGCCGGACGGAATTGACCACTAACGAATTTAGTGAATCAGCAGGAGATCCTACTCTTTTATAAGGGTCACTTGTTTTTTGCCGCTCGCTGTCGTTCGTGCCAGCGATAACAAAAATAATATTTTTATCTTTTTGAATATCATCCAAAGCAGCAGCATCAAACGAAATAAAATTTTTTGATACTTCGTCATTGGTGCCAAGACTTAGATTCCAAACATGTATATCTGCATTCTCGTTTACTATTTTTTCGATTTTTTTGACCAAACGTGAAGGTGATATTGTTCCAGGACAGACCCCAAAATGTCTTACTTTAAACCTGCCACATCCATCATCAAGCTTTGAGTTCAAAGAAGGTCCATCAACAATGATTGATGATACTGCAGTGCCGTGGTTATAATGTTCTTCCTTCACAACATATTTTTCTACGCCTTCAAGTTCATCCCTATATTCAACCCATTCATGAAAATAAGCTTTTTCATCGAACATCGTATCAATAACGCCGATAGTAGGTTCGTTTTTTGGAGATGGAATGCTAGGATGTAACTTTGACAATTCGTTAATTTTATCCAGCGTTATGTTTGATATATCTGACGTCGCCATGGACATTAGATAAGGGACTTTTTCTAAAAGAATTTTAAAAACTTCCTTGCTTACAGATAGGGTATTCTTGCCTACATGTGAAAAAACATATTTTTCATTCGATATTCCTAAATCATGTAACAAATCACTTATATTCAACTCAGTTTGAAAAAAAGTGACAATTATTTGTTCTTTGTTCATCTCGGAGACTGCATTAGGAACATCGAATTTTTCAATAGCAGAGCAATCGATAATGACATCTCTTAATTTTGATTTAGGAGTTCCATATCTTGAATAAACAATTTTTTTATCCTTTGAATCAAAATTTAATGCTGTAGCTTCACCATCTAATTGTTCATATATAAGTGATTCGGCATCTTTTAATTTCTTGATTGCAGAATGGATGTCTTCATTTGTTATGTAATATGTAATTATGTGTTTTTCTTTTCCGGGTTCATCATTGGAAAACCTTGCGCCAACGATATAATCGCTGCAGTCGCCGTCGTTTACTAATAACGAACGCATTCTTCCTGATTTTGAAATGATGTCGTTATAGTATGCATCTACTAAAATCTTTTCAATAAAGGGATTATCCTTAAAAAAAGCCTCTATGCGCAAAAGGTTCTCAATCAAATGAGAGATAGAAGACGATTTTGTTGTTCTAGTCTTATTAAGGTTCCTTGCTCCGCCACTGGAACGATTTGGTTCACTTTTAAATGCAAGCTTAATTTTTAAAAGATTGTTCATTTTTAGTCTCCCTTAAGCCTTCTGGAAACACTGCTTTTTGGAATGCAGGTGATTATTTCTATTTCTCTTGTAGTAAAACCATCGTCAGTTAATTCTTGGATATTTGGTGTAACGTTTTCGTTCAGTTCCAAATATATTCTTCTCAAATAATTGTATTCGTTAGAAGCATCAGAAAAAGCAATTGCCGTTTTTATTAATTGAATCATGTCTCCAGGTAAAGGCAGCTTTCTAGATGTGGTTAATATTTTTTTGAAAAGTCTTATATCGGCTTTTGCGTTTTCTGACTTTTTAATGAAGTCCTGTACAATGGAACAATAAATTTCAATTAGATCGTCTTTGGTATAACGATCAAAAGAAATTTTAGCGTCGAATCTTCTTAGTAATGCGTTATCAAAGGAATTAACTAAATTCGTTGTTGCAATAAGTAGAACGTCTGATGATAAAGAATCCAATTCTTTAAGGAAAGTCGATGTTACCCTACCCATTTCTCTTAAATCGTTATTATTCATCCTATTCATTACAAGTGAGTCTAACTCATCAAATAAAACAACGACTTTTTGGCTAGGTAGATGGCTTATCTCCTCAAAAAGAGAAACGATGTTTTTTGATGTCTGTCCAAGATGGCTATCTATCAAGTCTTCCATATTAACGGAGAGTAAATCCCTATCTAGTAATCTAGCAATTTGATATGCGGATTCTGTTTTTCCTGTTCCTGGAGCACCATAAAATAAAACTTTAGAAATGCTAATTTTTCCATTTGCCGCCCTAACTATTCCGAGAATATCTTCCTTAATTGAATCAGGCAATAATAAAGTTTTGTTTTTATAGTCAATTTTCTTTAAAAAGATAAGGTTATTGTAATTGTTTTGCGGAATATAATAATTAGTTGTAGATATTAAATCCATTAAATAATCGCCGAAATCTCTATCACCATTGTTCTCGAAATCTCTAGCGATTTGCGCAACTTCGTTTCTAAAAGCAGAATCATTTTTCTCAGCATAGAATTTCACCAAATTCAGAATGTTTTGCTTTTTCATTTCTTTTTCCCCCCTCTAAAATATATCATATTATGGGACAAAAATAAATGCTTTTGGGACATTTTTATTGCTTTTATACCTTCAACTACTCAAAGTTTCGATATTCTTCTTGGCTTCCTTTGCTTCTTAATGTCATAGGCAATCCCTTTCGAATAGAAGGATAGAGGCGCTATTTGCAGGCATGGCAAGGATTATCTTGCAATCGAGATGCTAAACTTATGTTAACAAATAAAAAAAGCACCCCGATTACTCAGGATGCCATTCAAGAACCAAACCCAGGAACCCATTTGCATTATGGAAACCTAAGGGTGGTTCGTCTCCAATCAGTTTTGGTGGACCTGACCGGGATCGAACCGGCGACCTCCTCGTTGCGAACGAGGCGCTCTCCCAACTGAGCTACAGGCCCAAAAAGCGACGGAAAAATTTTAACTCATTTCATTCAAAAAAGAAAGGATAATCGAATAAGCATGCACGAGTTTCTCCAGATTCATCTGAGCATTGGCAGCACTGGGACTAGGAAGAGGGATGTTGTCATCGCCGACATATTTTCTATATAGGCTATCGGCAAGAGTTCCGGTAGTGAAAACCTGAACGATACTGGAAAGCTTCCTGATGAAGGAAAAGTCATTGACTACAGCATTCCTGATCGAAGAATCGCTGCTTCCTTTGATGTCGCATTCCTTGATGACATCGAAAAGAGCAATCCTATGTCTCTTCAGAAAAGCTTTTCTTTCCTCCGTAGACAAAGGCTCGTCTTCCTTGAAAAGGATGGATAGAATCCGAAAAAAGCGATTGGTTCTATAGGCATAATAAAACCCTGCTTTCCTAGAACCAACGGACGGAAGCGAACCGAGAATCAGAATCCTTGACTCTGAATCAAAGAACGGTGGAATCGAATCATGGGTGATATGCTGATAATCCATGACTCTATATTACCATAAAAACGGCAACAGACAAGTGGACTGGTTTGACAGCGGAGGCAAGCTTTCATCTGCGCGATGTTTAAATCCCCATGCCGGTTAAAAACAAAACACAATGTTCTGGAAAGAGTCGGAAGGCGACGATCAACTTCCTTTCTTCGACTCCATATCCTTTCGAATCAGGCCTTTGATGTACTCGCTCTTGTTCTCAATCGTGGACATATACTCAAGCAGGTCCTGTTCCTTGTTCCTGTTGATTCTGATCTGGACTGCCATCGTGTTCTGGGACATCCATTTGGAGATGTACTGGCTCTTCTTTTTCCTTGTTTCTTCGTTTTCCACTTGAATTCTTCCTCCCTTTGGATTTAAATATAGGTAAGAAGAACGGCCGATGGGGTTACCTATCCCCATCAATCACTTACTTGGTACGCTTGTGATTGCAACCGGCTCTTCTTTTTTTGTGCTTCTTTTTCTTCGAAGATTTGGACTCAACAACAGTCCGAATCGTCTCCGAAATCGAATACAACAAGACAAGAGTTAGAATAAGAATTGCATTCTCCATTCCATCACCTCCCTTCCCTGAATCGTCAACTTCCCGACAGGAAGGGATAGGCAACCCGGCTCGACCGTTCTGCAATCATTCCTGATTGCTCTTATATCATACTATATTAACCGCTTAGTTGCCATAGATTTATTGGAAAACATAAAAAGACACCCTCTATTAGAAACTCCTGCCCGATAAAGTCCTTGCTGAAGAATCGACAATCCGCTAGAATCCGGAATCTTCTTATGGTCTGGTTTGGTATAATTTAACCATGAACTTGCTTTTTCTCATGAATGCCTATAAAGGTACCTTGAATTCGATCGAAATGAATTCGATTCTCGCCTCCCACTTTTCAAAAGACAAGAGCGAATCCATTCCCTTTTCCGATGGAGGTGACGGATTTCTGGATATGATTGAAGCCCTATATCCGACATCCGAAAAAAGCAAAGTGGAAGTCACCATTCATTCTCCATATCTTGGAAAAGAAAGAAAAGCCACCTATATCATCCTAGAAGACAAAGCCTATATCGAAAGTGCATCCGCAATTGGCTATCGGCTTGAAGAAAGAAAAGACGTACTCCATGCCACAAGTTATCCGCTTGGGGAAATGATCATGGATGCCATAAGACATCACGTCCATGAAATCTATGTCGGATTAGGAGGAAGCATCACCAATGATATGGGAAGTGGAATGATGGAAGCCATGGGTGCAGTCTTCTATGACAAGAATCACTGTCTCATGCATCCTAAAGGAAATAACCTAAACAAAATCGCTGAGATGGATATTGAAGGACTCAAGACCAGGAATATCAAAATCCATATTCTGAGCGATGTGACCAATCCCCTGCTTGGTCAAAACGGGGCTACCTATGTCTATGCAAAACAAAAAGGTGCAAAAGAAGGGGATCTTCCGCAGCTTGAATCAGGAATGAAGAAGCTGTCTTTGCTTTATATCCGTTCGGCAAAGAAAGACTATTCCGAAGAAAAAGGAGCAGGTGCTGCCGGTGGCATCAGCATGGCTTTCCTGTCTTTCTTCGATTCCGATATTCTTTCCGGGACCGATTATCTTCTCTCAAGAGAAGAGATAAAAAAACTAATCAAGAAGGCGGATGTCATCTTTACGGGAGAAGGAAGAATGGATTCCTCCTCTCTTGACGGGAAAGGCAGCATTCTTGTTCTGAAGAAAAGGGACGAATTAAAATCGGATGCAAAAATCGTGTTTCTTGTAGGAAGCATAGAAGAAAAGACAAAAGAAAGAATACTTCATGAATATTCGAATCTGAAAATCGTCGAAATGATGGATAATGCAATTTCCTATCCGATAGAAGAAAGAAAAAGCAAAGCAATGGAAATATTCGAAAAAACAATTTCGATGAATTTGTAAAACCAAAACCATTATCCTAAAAAACCGACTTTGAAACAAAGCCGGTTTCTTTTGAATTTGCAATATAAGTCAGTCCTCGATTTTTTCGTGGGCAAACCGATCATAGAGAACACGTATGGCAATATCGAAATCGCGGTTTGAAATTCCGAGGATGATGTTGTATTCCTCAAGACCCTGATCGATCAGTTTGATATTGATCTTGTTGCTTCCCAAGACTCCGATGATGGTTCCAGAAGAACCTGGTTTTTTAACCATGTTTCCTCCGACCACGGCAAGAAGAGCCAAATCCTCATCCTCATCGATTCGCTGGATTCCTGGAATCTTCTTCAGATCTGCAATCAGGTCGTAGTACTTCTCCTCGACGGCATTCTTCTCCACTACGGCAGAGAACGTATCGATGGAAGTCGGAATGTTCTCGATCTTGATGTGATAGGTCGAGAATACCTGAAGAACCTGCATCATGAGGGTCAGCTTGTCTGAAGAGCGCGTCTTGAGGAAAGTGAGGGCAAGGAAATTCTTCTTTCCGGATATGCCCGTCACAAGATGCTTCCTATGGGTGATGGTCTTCTTTACCCAGGTCCCCGGCTCATCCGGACAGTTGGTGTTCAGAACCAGAATCGGAATATCCTCATCGATCAGAGGAAGAATCGTTTCCTCGTGCAGGACACTTGCTCCCATGAATGAAAGCTCCCTAAGCTCATCATAGGAAATCTGGGAAATATGCCTCGGATCTTTTATGATCCTGGGATCGGCCATATAGAAGCCTGAGACATCCGTGAAGTTCTCATAGAGATTCGCATGCGCGCCTTTAGCCATATAAGAACCGGTGATATCAGATCCGCCTCTTGAGAACAGACAGATCTTGTAGTTCGGATAGGATCCATAGAATCCGGGAACGACCATGTACTCGTGGACAGAGACGGCTCTCTCGATACACTCGATGGTCTCCTGCTCTACCACCTTTCCGTTGTAGTCGAAATTGATGAGCTCCATGGAATCCACGAAGTCGAATCCCAGATAACTTGCCATCAGCTTTGCGGAGAAATATTCGCCTCTCGAGACAAGCTCCTCTTCGGAAATCCTGTTTTCGTCAAGTCTTTTCTTGATATCGTCGAAATCCTCTTCGATATCGATGTTGATATTAAGTTCCTTCTTGATCTGAAGATATTTGTTCTTCACCTCTTCGAACAGAGGAAGATAATCCACATGATATTTGTGGTGCTGATAGATGAGATAAAGGAGATCGGTCACCTTGTTGTCCTTCTTGTCGGCTTTTCCGATGGCTGAGACCACGACGATACGACGGTCGTTGTCACTGTCGATGATGGCCTTTATCTTCTTCCATTCCTCGGCGGTGGACAAAGAAGAACCACCGAATTTACAGACCTTGTACATCAGATAGACTCCCGTTTTTGGATGATCTTCTTCACAATCTGGACGGCATTGGAGGCTGCTCCCTTTCTGACATTGTCTGCTACTGTGTACAAAAGAAGTGAGTTCTCACAGGCAAGATCCTTGCGGATCCTGCCGACATAGACAAAATCGTTTCCGACCGCCAAAGTCGAAACAGGATAGATGTGGTTCTTCGGATCATCCACGACTTTGATTCCCTCATAGGAAGCAAGAACCTCTCTTGCCCTTTTAACGTCGACAGGTTTTGCAAACTCGGCCTGGATGGAAACCCCATGCCCGACTTCGACCGGGACACGGATGCAGGTAGCCGAAATCCGGATATCCTCCCGATGAAGAATCTTCCTGGTTTCGTTTACCATCTTCATCTCCTCCTTCGTATATCCATCGTCGAAGAAGACGTCGATTTCAGGAATGCATGTCTTGGAGATATCATAGGGATAGAACTGAGGAGCCTGTCCCTCCTTGCATCTTCTTAGATCATCGATTCCCTTCTTTCCCGAACCGGCTACAGCCTGATAGGTGTTGTAGTGGACTCTTGTCAGATGGAACTCGTCGTCAAGAGGCTTAAGAGGAAGAACCGACTGAATGGTCGAGCAATTGGGGTTGGCAATGATCCTGGATTTTGTCTTATAGTCGTCTGGATTGATTTCCGGAACAATCAAGGCACAGTTATCGTCCATTCTCCATTGAGACGAATTGTCGACCACAAGAGCACCTTCCTTTTCGGCAACTGGTGCCCATGCCTTGGAAACAGAACCACCGGCAGAGAACAACGCAAAATCCGTTCCAATGAAACAGCCTTTTTTCAAAGACTCAACGACATATTCCTTTCCCATGAAGGAAACCTTAGTGCCTGCCGACTTCTCACTGGCAAAAAGCTTTAACTCGTTGACAGGAAGATGGTACTCTTCGATTACCTTGAGAAACGTTCTTCCAACTAAGCCGGTCGCACCGACAATGGCAAAATTATAAGATTTCATTTCTGATTATCTCCGTTATTTCCCTAGACGATACTTAAAATCCTGATATCCGAACTGCCTGATCTGTTCAAAGGAATCATCCTCATTCAAAACCAAAATGCCTGGAAGAGGCATCCCATTGAACGTATTCGTCTTACAAGTCGTATAAAGAGCCATATCTCCGAAGACAAGCATGTCGCCTTCCTTTAGAGGAGAAGCAAAATCATAATCGCCGATTACATCTCCGGAAAGACAGGTCTGAGAGCCAAGACGGATCTTGTAGGAATATCCGTCAAGATCGGTATCGTATAACGGCGGCTTATAGGGCATCTCCACGACATCCGGCATATGACAGGCTGCGGAAGTATCCAGTATCGCAATGTGGTAATTCCCGTTGTCGAACGTATCCAGTACCTTGGTGACAAGGAAGCCGGCATCCAGGACAACCGCCTCTCCGGGTTCAAGATATACCTGAACATGATACGTATCCTGGATGTGACGTATACAGTCCTCAAGAAGCCGGATGTCATAATCCACCCTGGTGATATGATGACCGCCACCGAAGTTGATCCACTTCAGGGAAGAAAAATATGTTCCGAACTTCCTTTCCACCTCATCCAAAGTCGTCTTAAGATCATCCGAATTCTGCTGACAGAGCGTGTGGAAATGGATGCCATCCAACAAGGAAAGAAGCTCATCATCCATCTGATCTTTGAAATTCTTCAAAGTCACTCCGAGTCTAGAACCGGGAGCACAGGGGTTGTAGATATCGTGACCGACCTGGGTCGAACACTCCGGATTGATTCTCAGTCCGACAGACTTGCCGTGTTCCTTTGCCTTCTTTCCGAATTTCCTCAGCTGGTTGACGGAATTGAAGACGATATGATCCGCATAGGAAAGAAGCTCATCGAATTCCTCCTCACGATAGGCTCCGGAGAAGACATGCACTTCCTTGTTCGGCATCTCCTCTTTCCCAAGCCTTGCTTCATAAAGTCCGCTTGCCTCCGTTCCAGCTACATAATTTTCCAACAGAGGATAAAGATTGAAGTTGGAGAATGCCTTCTGGGCAAGCAAAATCTTGCATCCAGTGTCCTTTTGAACCTTCTTCAATATCTCTCCGTCGTGGATCAGTCCCTTTTTGTCGATTACAAAGCAAGGTGTCCTCAAATCCTTGAAAAGGGTATAAGGATCAAGATCCAAAAAGCGACGGAAACTCGGCCTCGTGTCTTTTGTTTTTCCCATTTCAGTCTACCAAAACAGGATCATCGGATTCCCGGATCGGAAGACCGTTCTTGTTCATGGCATCGATGAACGGATCCGGATCGAACTCCTCGACATTATAGACACCGGGTTTGTTCCATTTTCCGGTAAGAACCATCATGGCTCCGCACATGGCTGGTGTTCCGGTCGTATAGGAAATGGCCTGGGCGCCGGTCTCCTTGTAGGATTCCTGGTGGTCGCAGACATTGTAGATATAATAATGCTTTTCCTTTCCGTCCTTCTTTCCGGTGAAGATGCATCCGATGTTGGTCTTTCCCTTCGTCCTCGGACCAAGAGTGGCAGGATCAGGAAGAAGAGCCTTCAAGAACTGGATCGGAACAATCTTCTGTCCGTTGTAATCGATGGCAGTCGTCGAAAGAAGTCCGCAGTCCTTAAGACAGCGCATATGGTCAAGATAGGACTGACCGAAAGTCATGAAGAAACGGATCCTCTTGATTTCCGGATAATTGAGACCCAAGGATTCGATCTCCTCATGATGAAGAAGATACATATCTTTTTCTCCGACTTCGTCGAAGTTGTATTCCTTCTTGATGGTCATGGCTTCCACGCGATGCCATTTGTGGTCCTCCCAATAGGCGGCAGGAGAAGAAACCTCACGAAGATTGATTTCCGGATTGAAATTGGTGGCAAAAGGATAACCGTGATCTCCACCGTTGCAGTCGAGGATATCGAGCGTATCGATGGTATCGAACTTGTGTTTCTTGGCATAGGCGACATAGGCCTGAGTAACGCCTGGATCAAACCCACATCCCAGGACCGCAGTGACACCGGCCTTCTCGAACTTTTCCTTGAAAGCCCACTGGAACGGATAATCGAAATAGGCGTAGAATCCATTTTCCTTGCATCTCTTGTCATAGTATTTCCGGAATTCAGGATCATCGACATCCTCCGGTTCATAGGCAGCCGTATCGAGATAATGGACCTTGCACTGGCAGCAGGCTTCCATGATGACAAGATTGTGATAAGGCATACCAAGATGCATGACCATGTCCGGCTTGTAGGATTTCAGGAGGGAAACCATCTCATCGAGGTTTCCTGCATCCACCTTGCAAGTGGTTATTTTTGTCTTGGTGTGAGGCTGAAGCTTCTCCTTCAGGGCATCGCATTTGGACAACGTCCTCGAAGCAATGCAGATCTCCTCAAAGACCTCTGGCCTTTCCGTGCATTTTGTAATCCCTACCGTAGCAACTCCACCACATCCGATGATTAAAACTCTAGCCATGTCAGTCTCCTTTCCTGTGCAGAACTCATCCAAGTTTTAATGAAAAAGAACATAGTCGCATTACCAAGCAACTATGTTCAAACATTCATGACCGTTCTTTTGATAGGAATGGATTTTCAGAGTCTATATAGCAAAACGTTACTTTTACTACTCTTATTGATTGTTTCACAAGTTGCATTTGGAAATGCATTTAATGGTTGTCGAAGTAACCAACTTACAAAATTACCCCTTACGGGACATCAATAGAGGCCAAGGCCTCAATGGTAACGGATCTATCACCACTTTCTGACTCTGAATAGAGTGATCCAAGCTAAAGGAAAAAATTTTCTTAGCGAAAATATGATAGCAAAGACAGATTTCGGATTGCAATACATTTTTGTTGAAAACGGAAAACAACTAGGAACCAAGACGATGGCTCATAACTGAATCAAACATGGATTACTGCTTACGACTTTTTATATCACCAGACGATCGAACAGCGACTATATTCAGAATGATAAATTCGGCCATCAGCTCATCCGCTTGGCTTTGCCCCTGCCTTGCAGTAGATGACAAATCGCTAGACCTATCGAATGTGTAAGAAACGGTTGTTGTTACATCACCAAGAAAAACGGTGGCTGTAAGTAAAGAAATTCTATTGAATACAAAGTTACCAATCGATGTTAAGCTTTCGGAAATGGTGATGCCGGTATCGGATTCGGTATATCATGCAATTGTAGATAGGATAATCCAAGTTAAGTGTTGCGGTTGGCCTGAGTGGTATACCCCGATAAATATAAGACTTTCAAGGTCCAGAGAGTTGGATAATCAGCGATACTCCTGCTTCTTTGGATTCCGAAAATCTCTTGGGGCTTCATCTGATGGATTCGATTCATCCGAGGCTTTCCCTACTTGGAAGATACGAACACGATTTCGATCTAGAGGAAATCATCTATTGCTGCAACCGTTCGATAATCTAGAATGACCATGTTAAGTCAAACAACTGGAAATGGTATTAATGCAAGGAAGAATTTTCGACGCTCTTTCGTAAGTCCCATTCAAAAATCTATTATCACGGAATAGTGAACCAGCTGAAAGCCAGATTCCTGATAGAATCCTTTGTCTGAGACACGGCTGTGGTGTGGTAACCAAGCTGACGGATATCGGTAAGAACACATCCATTCGGTACTGCCATCTACTTCAAAAATACATCGAAAAAGCCGAAGGAAGTCTGCTTTATAGGGATACGAGGTGGAAATAGAAAACTACCAGACACTGAGCGGAATGCTGAATTGGTGAAAAGAAGAAACGGTGATTTCGGCGCAGAAGGAGGCAATCGGCATAGGCATAGACAGCAGTTGGGAAATCTTCCTGAACGACCTCATTTCCTTTTCCCCTCTTTTTTCTTCCTCTAACGTTAGCAGAAATAATCAAATCTATTCTATATTAACATTATCAGATAGGACTGAGTCCCGGCCTTGTAGCAGCAGGTAGAAAACGTAGCCTTGTGGACATTGATGTTGACATAGATTATATTTTCATGGTGACTTCCCTTTTAAGTTGTGATATTGCCAGAATCTTATGTACTAGATGATATTTTTCGGCATAACTCATGTCATACCAATTGCGTGAATTTATGACATATAGTCTGAAGTTTTGATGATGAAGCGCATTTTTCAGATAAAGGAGGAAAACCAAGGACATTACAAAAATCAGAGTGACAAAGTCTATAAGCTATGAGAATTTTAGATTAGCCTATTTTAAGTTCCTATTCCCTAATATAATGGAGGTAATGGTACAATCTTGTGGGGGTGGATGGGTTGAGGTATTGAAATTATTATGAATACAGAATTATTCTTGGCGATGAGTTTGACTGTTTCAGCGATGTGGCTTCCGTATGATACTCGGATTTCGTCTCCCTATCCTGAATATTATGCTTCGGTTAGATTTGTTTCGAAAAACACGACGGTCACTTTCCGTGACCGGAATTTTGCGGACATGCTTTGTGCCTATGCTGGCTACCCCGTCAATGCATATTATCAGGCATACAACTACACCCCTCTTTCCTTTGAATATGAGGCCACGGAAGAACGCCCAATCATCAATTCCATCCAACCATTGAAAAACGATTATGATTCCGTAATCTTTGCATTGAGACAATTGGAAAGCAAAGTCAGAAGTTTAAGTATATTTGACAAAAATAATGTCAACAATATCACATTGGGTTATCTGCGTTCAATGAATATCAATTATTCAGATGAACCGGACGAGTCTAGTGAAGCGTCCGGAATCGCATGGCGACTTCTGACAGGACTTCAAGAACCAATCGGTCATTTGTGGAACTATATCGAGAACAGATATGCCTATCATGAATCGGTAAGAAACTTCTTTGCACGCTATGTCGATTCCGAACATTACAATTCCAGAGATCACTGGTCGATTCCTTCTTCGGTATCCTCTTGGGGGGATTTGGACGATCCTATTCATTCTTCGGATAAAGGTACAATTGACCTGATCCATATGTTTGCTACCATCGACGGCTCTTTGGAATATACAAATTATGATTCTACGAATACAGCAGGTGTGTTCTTAGGCAACAATAATGTCAATAAAGATCTTTTGGGGTGGGGAGGCAATCTTCAAACAATCGCTGACCTTGATGTCACGAAGCCTGAGTATGATACTTTTGCGAAAGTTCTATCGAGTAGCCGATATTTTTCCTTGAGCGATCTTCTGGCCGATATGGACGGATTCTGTATTGCCAAACTATGTGATCAGGGCAATCTGCTCTCGGCTGCCATGACCTCGTATTATGAGAATATCAAGGATTCTCCGTCTGAAAGATACCATCAGTTTGCCTTGGCCATGACGAATGAGACAACATATCCATGGGACTGTTCCTTGTCAGAGAAAGTCAGAAGGGAAGCCCATGCCCTTCTTGGATACAAATGGATTTCCGGCGATACCTATCAGGACGTGTACAAATCCGATGAATTGGTTTATCGGCTGATTCCAAGTGGAACGGATTCCCAAAAAAGAAAAAAGTTGGCGGAAATGTTTTCGTCCTACATCATCGAAAAAGGAGAATTATGATCATGAAAAAAGCACTGATTATTCTTACTCTTCTTCCCTTGCTGGCCTCCTGTGGTTTCAACTATCAAAAGAGCTATAACGAAGCAATCAGGTCAACCTATCCTGCTTATTATTATGAAGCATCGATGGAGGGCTTTTCCAATCTGCACGAAAAGAAAGAAAATTATATGAGAGTTAGTCAAGGTGGGTATTATGAAAACTACAAGTTTTGTTCGGCGAACTATGATCCGGATTTCTTTCCGGAAATCTATGAGATCCTGAAGACCAGTGGCGGAATCAAAAAACCAAAGTATGACTCAAGCACCGAGAAAACGTTCAGTTATGAAATCGTGGTATTTTACAAAAGCAAAAAAGGGTATTATTCCGGTTTTACCACTTATTTCGACGTCGATGCCTATGAAGAATTGGGATTCTATGTCGTCAATATGGAATACGGAGACGATGACGACTGGTTTCCATTGAGAAAACAGGGGTTCTATGCTTTCACCAAGGAACAGTCAAAGGCACTGAAGGACTATATCTCAAGTGTTGCAAACGAAGATGAAAACACAGACGAATGACACCTGACATTCACAAAGAATAGAATAAGCAAAAGTGTGAGTGCTATTTCACCTGATTTCAAAAACGGTTGTTGTTGTGGCAATGTCATTAACTTAAGGCATCTACAGTGAAACAACCATTCAGCGACAAACCAAAAACGGATTGCCGCTTTTTCTATCCTACATAAAAACCTGGCCTTTTTTTCACTTTTATCACTACATTCGTCTGTTTTTTATAAGTATCGGATTGGGCTGTCCCAAGCACTGTTTTCTTTCCGGATTTCCGCCCGGACCGTATCGTAACCAAATTCCTGGATATTCCTTCCACCAGTTGTGTTAGAATCTTGTCAAAATCTTCGGCTTCCTTTGTCAGTGTGTCAATAATGTGATTTTTCCTGGAAAAATTCTATAGCATATCAGCCATAGGAGGTTTATCCACCATCCTAATTCCAGAAGCTGCAATGAGGAGCCAAAAGGATTCATTCCTGTTTCTTCTCTCTCTTGTCCAGGTAGATTCGGGTAGCCGATGCTAGAAACATAACGATAGCAAAAAGCAATGTCAGTGCCATACCCAGCAAAGAGAATCTTAAGGTATAGAAAAGACAGATGCATATCACAAGAACATAGAGCGATATCAATAGCTCGATGAAATCCAGAACTCTGTTTTTTTGAAAAATGGAAACGGAATCAAGAACAAAACATACCAGCAAAGGAATCAATATGAGGAAGATGGTTGAAATCGAATAAACCGTCAAAAACGGACTGACCAAGATCTCCGTAGCATCAGAAGAAGGATATGAAATCTGTTTAAGGATGAGAATAGGACAGAAAAACAGAACAATGATACCGATAATCTGAATCGCGATGGTAATATTGGTTACTGTCCTTCAACGACTCATGTTGTGTGTTTCCATAGCAAATCTCTATTTTGTTTTCTTGTTTGCATCAAAACAAGTTTTGCAATCCAATTCAGCTGTAGCAGAAAAAGCTTCCGAATATTCCAGTGATACAAGCAAGGTGAAGGAGCATAATGTGACATAAAAGCAAAAAAATGCAATCAATATCTTTTCCGCTATTCCCCTATGGTTTTAGAGTCTTCCGTCCTTCTTCTTGTCTTCTCTTCCTGATAGGATCTACGAATGAAAACAAACGGAATTGCAACAAGCATCAGATAGGCCAAAACTTTAAGAAACCACTGATAGAAACCGGTCGACCCAATAGATAGCATGCCAAAGAAAGTACTTCCTGAGGCCCCATGGATTCTGCATAGTTCGCTTCCCGCCATCAGGCCAAGGAAAGCAAGGAAAACACAAAGGACGTTTTGCAAGGTTGCACTCTTGAACTTCCTGGTTTTGAGATAGAAAGCTAACTGAAGAATCGAACTTAGAACGATAAATCCGTACCAGAAGAAATCAAAGCTTTGTTCAACATCGACAATCATATCATCTCCGATGGGAAGGAAGGGAAGAAGATAGATTCCAGTACCCAATTTGGAAATAAAACTTACAGATGCTTCAAATACACTGAGCAGTACAATAACTGAATAGAAGATAATGGCAGCAATGGATACTTTCTTATGACTTGCCATTTTATCGACGAAGTCTTTGTTGTTTCTATTTGAGAGAATATAGAAAATATCATCCGTAAAAAGTTCTGTAATGCTAGTCACTATCGTCAGTGTGGAAAGCACGATAACGGCAAGCGAAGTGGTATTGTTGAACGGCCATCCGACATTGAACGAAAAGCAGTACCCAAGGACAGGCATAAAAGCCTTGAGCGCTGTTACAACCATGTAGACGATATCCTTGGCTATGCTTTTGTCATTGAAGAGGAGAAAAAGGACGTGGAGAATGCTGAAAAAAGCAAAGAAGCCGATCATGATCCATTCAAGCGTAAGAAAGAATCCGGAAGCATAGGTAGAAAGCAAAATGGCAGACAGGGCAAAAGAAATCAGAGAAATCAGGTTCAGTGACAGTGGAATCCATTTCAGTTTTTTCATAGATTCATTTCCTTCTTTAAATTATAATTTCGAGTGGTAAATGTTACAAACAAGTTTGTTTTTATCCAACCCATCAGCAGCTGTTACATAACGTGTATCTATATGAAAATAGCTGATTGCTACAGAAGTTGCAAAAAAGTTTTCCGAAATGCATACTTCATAGCTGCTATTTGGATCGATAGTTGCCGCTCGTATGTCTGATTTGTTTAAATTCCAGCTTATAGCATCATTAAGGAAACACATTTTTGAATTATAAATAATAGTACATGCAAAATTGTTGCTGTTTAGAACATTTATATACCATCTCTTATTTTCAAACTTTTCTATGGATATATCTAAATATTGTGGATCAAAATCTAATATTTTGCCACCAAAGAATCGAATTTTCATCAATGTTGGCACAAAAGTTTTTTTATTATAATCAAATGAACTGTCTGCTATATATGGGTCATATAATATATCCACCCCCGCATCATAATAAGCAGCGTAGATTACCTCTGAATAATACCATTTCTCTTGATTTCCAATATGAGTGCAAGAATAATCAGTCGAATAGCCTTTTCCTAATTGCTTGGTCATAAATTCTTTTGCTTTTTTAGTAAGCCCCAATTCTCTAGCTCGGTAAACTCTGAAAATCATTACTTGGAAGTTAATAGCCCTGTTGTCATCTAAAAAACCAAATTGAACACCACTGGCAACAGATTCAATTGTTTGAATATAATTTCCATAAAAACTTGAATGTGAAATGTTGTTTATAAAAGCGGTGTGGCCTATTAATTTTCCTGCTGGTGATTCTTTCATTTCCAATAAAATATCTCCATCTTGGATCTTTGAAAAATCTACAGAAGTATATTGTGGTTCGCGCTTGAAAAAAGACTGTTTTGTGGTTGATTCATCATTAATGGAATTGTTTAAAATGTAATCTTCGTCAGGAGAAAAAATTCTAAACTGCTTTGAATACTGATTTCACTTTTTTGTGGCCTAGTAGGAATAAAATTCACGGATTCTATTTTTTTAATGTAACAATCAATATCATCTTTTTGTTTATAATATCCATTATAGAAATCCTCGAAAGAAATTTTAGACTTGACTATGTCGTTTTTTTCATAACGTTCATTAAATATGTCTAAATAAGAGAAAACACAAGAACTATTTTCTAAATCATTGCTTTTGTTTTGATATTTAGTTTCCCTTGCTTCAATGACTGTACTTCTTCGATGAATCGGATACCAACCGAAAAGTAATAACGATGCAAAAATAAATTCTTTTCTTAGATATCTTTTGATTCCACTCAATTGGAATCCTGAATTGCCGGTTCTTTTTTTGATTATCATGTTTGTTTCCTTCCTTTTCTATGTCTTTCTTTATACTTATTATATATTATATATTGTTGTTTGTTCAAC
>DHKM01000010.1 GCA_002404835.1 Caryophanales bacterium UBA4694
AAATCCTCGCCGTTCTTGAACTGTCCGAACCTTGAATCCTTATCGCTAAATGGAAAAGGAAGCAGCAAACTTGTTGCTGAAGATAAATGTTTGAAAGATTCGTCGGGCCGGATTTTGACTGTCTATAGCAAGCTTCCGAAAAACGTTACAGATTATTCTTTTGTTTCCTCCAAGTTTTATTTCGGAGCTTTTCGGGGAGTCGGATGGATTGAGAACCTTTCAATCTCCGCTTCGGATTTTTCTACGGACTCTTCTGGGACGCAGATAAATCAATCAATCTTCTTTGGCTTCAAGGATCAAAATGATATTAGGAGTAATCTCAAACTTAAGGGGAGAACGTCCTCTCTTAAAGATGGAAAACATAATGTTACCGTGAAAGTCCTGACTTTGAGGACGGATGTTAAGGGGAATCTTACGATACCTGATTCTTCATTTTTGAATTCACAGATTGATATTATCCGTATTCCCTATTCTAATGGTTCGATTCCTTCTCATTTTTTGGATAATATAAAATCTTCGTCAAATTCTGGACTTGTTTTCCAGGTGCAGCAAGGAGAAAATGGTCAATATAACAATGGCGGTGATGATGCTTTGCAAGATAAAACGAAAGCGGAAACCGGACTGTTGGATTTCGGAAATGATTCAGGATATCAAGAGATTGAAAACGAAGCTTTCAATGGCGTTGCTGAATTGAAAAGACTGATTTTACCCCCAACCATGAAATCTATCGGCAATAACGCTTTTTTGAATGATACAAACCTTGATGAAATTGTTTTAAATGAGGGACTGACCACTATCGGTGAAAGTGCATTTCAAAGGAATCCCCAAAAAAATAGGGTTGTCAAGAAGAAGGATGCTGATGGGACAAGTACAAGCGATGACTACATTGGTCTTCCTTCTACGTTAACAAGCATTGGTGCCAGTGCCTTTGAAGGTGCGGGTCTTCAAGGGAATCTTGTAATACCTGCATCTCTTTCTGAAATGGGCAGTAACTGTTTTCGTTTCAATAATATCGGTACGGGGATTACTTCTGTAACTTTTGAAGGTAATTCAGAATTGAATTCCATACCGGAAAAAGCCTTTGATCAATGTCAGAAAATCACTTCTCTTACTCTTTCCGATTCGATTACTTCGATTCAATTTGCTGCATTTTGGGCTAGTTCTGATGGCTCTGGAGGACTGAAGTCATTGGATACTAAAAATGTGACCACTATTGGATACCAGGCTTTCCAAGGACAGGGACTTACTTCTCTTACTGTGTCATCTAAAATGGTATCTATTGAGGAACAAGCATTTAAATTTTGCCGAAATCTGACTACCTTGACATTTGAATCGAGCGAAACTCGATTGGACCTAAAAAAAGAAGCCTTCATGAATTGTACGGCTCTCACTTCCCTGGATTTGAGTAAACGTCCCATTTATCTTCACGACAGTGTTTTTTGCGAGTGCTCCAGTGTCGCTGAAGTGAATTTTGGATCTAAGATTTTGCATATTGGAAATTGGTGTTTTGAACAGACCAAGGTTACAGTAATTGATTTGAGTGAATGTAAAAGTCTGGATTTTGTAAGCGGCTTTAATAGGTGCTTGCAATTGACCACCGTCAAGCTTCCGGAAAAAGGGAAGCTGACAACAATTGGAAGATCCGCATTTTGTGGAGATAGCAAATTGGTGTCTATCAATGTTCCGGAAACAATAACGGATATTATGGATTCTGCATTCAGCCAAACAGGATTGGAGAAAATTGTACTTCCTGCCTCCCTAAGCAATTTAAGTTATTATGGTGCCAATCAATTTAATGGGTGTAACAACTTGAAAACTATAATCTTCGAGGGGAAAAATTTCTCGATGCCGACAAATGCGATAAGCAACTGCCCGGAATTGACAACCGTCATCTTCCAAAACGATCAGACAAATAATAATTATTCTTCCGGATGTTTTTCCAATTGTCCGAAACTGGAGCTTGTTGTTCTGCCCGACAGTTTTGACTTGAAGTGTGATACGAAGCTTTTTTCCGGGTGTCCGTCACTTGCCACAAGTGGTCATGTCTGTGTCGGTCCTAGGACATCTGAAATCACTTTGGGGAATTGGAATAGGCTCGATGATACGAAATCCGTAATCGTTGCCTATAAAAAAGAAGGTACGACAATGACTTTTAAGGATATGATCCTTTGGGAGTGGATTTCTGCTGAGAAGACTGGGGTTGAATTCTCTGTAGTTGATTCTGAATCCAAGTCAATAGACAGTTCTTCCGTGGTGAAAACGGGTTTTTGTTCTTTCTCTTCCAGTCTGATGACGTATCTTTGGTACCGACAATCTCGATTCCGTTGAAACGAACGGATGGAAGAGCATCGTTCTTGCAAAGTTATTTATAACTAACTATACTTAGGACAGGAGGTCTTAGTATGAATCCTGTCCTTTTTTCTGTATTCGGTATTTCGTTTATCTTTTTGTGCACGACTTTGGGTGCTTCTTTTGTCTTTTTCTTCAAGAGGGAGATTTCCGGAAGACTCAATGATGTCATTGTCGGGTTTGCCGGCGGTATCATGCTTGCTGCCAGCTGTTTTTCCTTGATCGGACCTGTTCTTGAGATGGATGATCTTGTTCTTCCCGGATATGCAGTTGGTGCAATCGGAACGCTTCTCGGGGTTCTGTTCTTGTATCTGATCGACAGGCTTCTTCCGCATTTCCATATTGCGGAGAAGAAAAACGAAGGTTTAGGAGCTTCCAAGGTAAACAAGACGCTCAAGATGTTCTTTGCCGTTACGATCCACAATATACCGGAGGGACTCAGCGTCGGTGTTGCTTTCGGTGTAGCTTTGAGCCTTTATGCCTCGTCTTCCGATATGTCTTTTGTCTTCAGTGCGTTGTCCCTGGCTCTCGGCATCGGAATCCAGAACATACCGGAGGGACTCAGTGTCGCTCTTCCCTTTAAGGCTGAGACGTCAAAAAGGGGAAAGGCTTTCCTTTACGGGACTTTGAGCGGTGCAGTGGAGCCTATTGCGGCTCTGTTTGGCCTTTTCCTTGCTATGCAGGTTCAGTCGATCATGCCATGGGCGCTTTCTTTTGCCGGTGGTGCCATGCTCTATGTGATTCTGGAGGAGATGGTTCCCGAGACCAGCAAGGATAGTACCAGTCATCTTGGCGTCTTCAGTTTCATCTTCGGTTTTGTCCTCATGATGGTGATGGATCGAGCATTATAAAAGCCTTGGCCTGGGCCAAGGCTTGCTTCCGGTTCAGGGGAGAAGGTTTCCTGTGGAAAGATAGAGTCTGTACCACTCTTCTTTTGTCATCTTGAGGTTTGCTCCGTCCAAGGCTTCCTTGATATGTTTCTTGTCCATGCTTCCGATCAGGACTTCGACGTTGTCTCCGAGCATGGTGAGGAAGGATATGGCTATGGAGGAAGGCGAGACATTGTATTTTCTGGCAAGATCTTCCATCACGTCCCTTGTCTTCTGCATCTTCTCTTCCTTGAAGATGGTGTTCTTGAAGAAACCGTAGACAAACGGAGACCAGCACTGGAGGATCATCTTCTTTCTCTTGAGATAGAAGAACAGGCCGTCCTGGAGATTGGGGATTTGGTCCGGTGCATTGACATTGAAGGTCTGGCTGATCAGGGACAATTGACCTAGTCCGACCTGAAGCTGGTCGAGGATCAGGGGTTGCTTTACATCGCTTTTCAGGTATTCGATCTGCTGGATGTCCATGTTGCTGACACCGAAGTTGATGACCTTTTCTTCTTCCTGGATCTGGTCGAAGGCTTCGGATATCTCATGACTGTCCATGAAGATGTCGACGCGGTGGAGGAGATAGGAATCCAGATAGTCGAGGTTCATCCTATTTAGGGAATCGTTCAAAGACGAAAGAATATGCTCCTTGCTCAAGTCCATATAGGTGACGCTGTCTGTTTTTCCGGTCTTCAGGATTCCGCATTTTGTCTGGATGAGCATGTCTTTTCTCCATTCCGGATGGAGTTTCATGACCTGTCCGAACTTGATTTCGGATTCGTGTCTGCAGTAGACGTCGCTGAGATCGAAGGAATTGATTCCGTTTTCAAGGCAGAAGGCGATGATTTCTTCCAGATCATTTACGGAGACCGGATTCAGTCTCATCATTCCGAGTAGTATTTTGCTTCGTTTCATGTTGTTCTTTTCCTTTCATCTGTGATAATGATAGCACATTTTCCAGATCGTTGAACGCATTGAATTTCTTCGTGGCATGATAGAGGGGATAGAACAGTGGAAGGACAAGAAGGATCGTGAGCAGGGAGGTGACAAGGGAAGCGGGCAGTTTGGCAAGCGATGTGGCCAGAGCTTCTTCGGATGTCATTCCGATAATCGTATTGATCAGCATCCTTATGAAGAATTCGCCGATGACATTTACGCCGATTGCCACTACCAAGGAGAAGGACAGGCAGTTCATGGTCGGATCAAGGTTCTTGGACAGGAAGGAGACGACAAGGAAGAGGATGGCTAAGGCAAAGGAGAGGACGAGGATCCACAGCGTGATTTTCGGTGTATCGATGAGATATAGGTAGAGAAGATAACCCGATAGACCTGTCAGGGCCAGGGAACTGATCAGATTGAAGGTAAAGCCGTTTGCCTTCTTCTTCAGCATGACCCGGAACAGAAGTCCGACGATGAATCCCATCAGGAACTTCAGGATGAATGTCCGCAGATAGGTTTCAGGACCATATCCCATCACGATGTCGTTTAGTCCCATTCCGATGCTTCCCGACAGTCCGCCGATAAGTCCTCCGCAGAGAAGTCCGGCCAATAGGCAGACTAGGTTTCCCAGATGGATCTTGCTGGCCCCGAAGGGAATGAATATCATGGTTCCGATAAAGGACAGGGCGGAGAACATGGCAATATAGATCAGCTTCAAAAGGATTTTTCTGTTACGTTTCATAGATACCTCAATTCGCCATCTATTATATACGATAGTTTCTTCTCTTTGTTTCTTTTCTCTTGTCTCTTTTCCGTTTTGCGGATATGATAATTTCAGGAGGCATTCTATACTGGATGATTTACGGAAATCTTTACCAAAAGCATCCGCCCCGGAAAGGATTGACGGTTTCTTCTTTTCTTGTTGGGACCGGTTCTTTTGAGGCAACTTATTTTTCCTTGGGAAGCCATACGAGCATTTCCAGGGAGTCTTATCCTGTTTTCCATCTTTACGTCTGTCTTGGCGGAGAACTTCTTTTGGATTCGGACAAGAAGGAGAAACTTTGTGCTTTTGATTGTTTTCTGTGCCGTCCGGATGTCTTGATCGGTATGGATAGTCTCAGCGGAACAGGATACATCGATGTTCTGTTAAAGGAGGATCATATTAGAATGAACGACAACATTCAGGCAGGCAAGGTGTTCCACCTTGCGGATTTGGTCGATTATGAGGAAGACAGCGTCGTCAATATGGATGTGATGCATAACGACAAGATGAAGCTTGCCGTCATGGCTTTCGACAAGGGGCAATCCTTAAGCGCCCACAAGGCGCCCGGTGATGCCGTTCTCTTCATTCTGGAAGGGGAAGCCGTCATTTCCTATGAAGGAAAGGACTATCCGGTCAAAAAGGGAGATGAGTTCTGTTTCAAGAAGAACGGCCTTCATGCCTTGAAGGCAACAGAGCGCTTCAAGATGGCTCTTCTTCTGAGTCTCGATTGATCCATGGCAACACGTATTCCTTATCCCAAACTTTTCCAGGCCATGCTGAATCTTCATGGCTTTGTCAGCGAGACGAGTCTTTGCGGCCTCATGATCCGATATCATCCTAATGCCAGCGAGGAAATCGGGGTCAATTTGCTGAACCGGTTTGTTTTCGAACATGCCGACGAATTCGAATTCCGTAAAACGGAAAATCACGGGATGTTTGCCTTCAAGAAGGGAGCTCTTGATATCTCAATCGACAAGTTCATCAAGCATTTCGTGGAAGGTCATAAGCTTTATCTCTATGTTCCCGAGAATGAGGACGAGTTTCTGAAGTATTCTTCTTCCTATGATGAGAATCCGGAGGCTTATGTTGATGATAAAGTACTGAACGATTTCCGTATTTTCCTGAAATATGTCATCAAGAAACCTGCAGATTTCAAAAGATTCTATGAAGCATCCCTGAAATATGCCCCGAGAATGGACACAAAAGGCCTTAAAAGCGAATTCGGCAGATTCCCGATTCCGGATTCTAAGCTGGAGGATTACCTCAGACTTTATTATGGCGTTTTAAACCATCTGAGAAGGCCAAATTATGGTGGCTTTACACTTGATGAGCTTTCTGCCATATTCGGAGTGGAAACCATCATGGATTGCGAGCCTTTTGAAGATGCGGCCCTCTCCTTTGGTTTCTATGAGCATTTCCGGCTTTCTTGATTTTCAGCTGCTTCTTCCTTTTTCTGGGAAGAAGCAGTTTTTTTAGACAAGCAAATAAAAATCCACCCCGAAGGGTGGACAGGATTCATGCGTTATTTGTCTTATAGGCGTCGATGGTGAAAGCAAGCGTATCGCTTGAGTATCCTACCTCGAGTTCAAGAGTATAGTCCTCGTTGTTCTTCTGGATGGATTTCTGATAGATGTCGCCTCCGAAGTGGGTTCCCGTCTTGTCTTTGTTGTAGGTGAATCCTTTGCTTTCCAGTTTCCTTTCGAATTCCAGGATCTGTTTGCTTCCGGTTGAGGGAAGCAGTCTGTATTCGACTCCGTAATAGCGTTCTCCCTTTTCGTTTCCTTCGCTGTCTACTCCGTCGGAATAATATAATCCGGCTACGGATTCTGTATTGCCAAGGACGGGTATGAGATCGAGATTGTCCTTTCCTCCGACCAGCTCTTCGACTGCCGCGAGGTTTTTCTTGTATCCGCTAAGAAGGGTGGAAAGTTTAATGCCGTCTGTCGTTTCTTTGGTGACGATGTTCTGTTCGATCGACAGGTCATCTTCGAAGGTGTATAGGATCTCCTCTGTTCTCTGGGGATAGCTGAAGTTGATATTGAACTTGACTCCTCCTTCAACAAGCCGGATGGTCATCTCGGAGACGATCATCCCTTCTCCGGACAGGTTGTAGATCTGTGTCTTGGAGAACATGGCCTTCTTGTTGTAGACATAGGTGCTCTCTTCTTTCTTGTCGAAGAAGGCCGAGGAGATGTTGAAGGTAGGTAGAAGTGAAGTGATATTCGCTTTTACCGGTCCATGGTAATTGTAGTAGTCGCCTTCTAGATTGATGGCCTGCTGGATGGTGGAGTCGTTTTTGCTTAGATACAGGAAGTCGACACTCGTGTCTTCTGTCTCTGTCTTGAGGATGAGGCTTTTCTGGTCTGTCTTTCCGGAATTCTTGCTTTCGAGGACAAGGCTTGTTTCATCTTCGTTCGGTTTGTAAATGGTATCTTCAAAGCTGTAGTGATGCTTTTTCAGGTGGTTGAAGGCCTCTTCGAGTTCGTCTTTGGCCTTTTCCTGGCTGACCTTGACTTCTTTTTCGAATTCGAAGCCGTTTCCGGGTTCGACGGTTCCTGTGATGTTCATTTCGATCCGGCTCAGTCCTCCGTAGGGAGCAAAATTCATTTCGAAAGAGAAGGAATCCGTGTTCTTGTCATAGACAAAGGAAAAGGCACTGATGGTTCTTCCCGGATTCTTGGGATAGAACTGTTCGGCCAGTTTGGAGATGATTTCTTCGTAGTCGTATTTCTTTTTGCTGAGCCTGAAGGTCGTCTCATCAATTTTCTCGAAATCGTCGATGGTAAGGGAGTCGAGAAGATTGACATAGCTGGAATCCTTCCATTTGACTATCTCTCCGTTATCTCCGATGGGAGCGGGAGTGTAGTCGATGGTATTGGAGATATCGAGAAGAGGTTCGGAGACATAGGGGACTTTTGCATTTGGATCATACGAGTAGAAGTAAGAGATATAGACAGAGCTTCTATCTGCTTTTTCGTTCTGCTTGCTGTCGTAGCGGATGAATTCGTATCCTTCCTTCTTTACCTTGACATCAAGACAGTAGTTGCTGTACCCATCATCTGTATAATAGAAGTTGGTTCCTTTGAAAACATAGCCTTTCTTGATATTGAAAAGGAAGGATGTGAATTTTTCTTCCACATCGATTTCCTGGGGAGTGCTGTTTGTATTGGAAATGCTTGGCTTGGTGTCTGTGTTTGGTTTTTCTGTACTATTGTTTGTCTGGCTCTGGTTTGGACTGACTATCGGTTTTGAGTTTGTTTTGCTGCTGCAGGAGGCTAGGAAGAGAGGCAGGACTAGAGCGAATTTGATTTTGTTTTTCATATCGGATCTCCTTTTTTTAGGCTTCGACGATTTCGATGCGGATATCGCTTCTTACGATGTATTTCTTGGTTATGAACCCTTCGGACTGAAGTTCTTTGCCTGTACTATCATAGACATGGGGTTCGAAGACTTTGCCGTCGACCTTGGATGTGACATTGATCTGAAGGACGACGCTTCCGTCTTCTCCCGGAATGAGCTTGCCGTCAAGATCCGAGACCGGACTTCCGTAGTTGATGACGTAATTGACTATGCAATCTTCCGGTTTGATGATGGTGGCCTTGTAGCCTTTGGATTCCGGGACATTTTCTTTTGCTTCGATGCGGATCTTGGAAAGTCCTTTTTCGACCTGGAGCGTGTAATAGAAGGTTCCTTTTTCGATTTCGGTTTCGACTCCGTCAACGGTCTTATAGACTGCGAGGGTCTTATCAGAGTTTTCCTTCAGGGAAACTGTGATCGTGATCGTTTCTCCGACAAGGAAGGATGCCGTGGTTTTGGTTCCGGTGAGTTCTTCTTTGGACAAGCTTCCGGTCGCTTTGAAATCCTTGAATTCGGAATCGAATCCTTCGAGGGTCACTTCGGCTTTCTCTTTTTCACCGAAGACGGCCTTGATGGTCAGTTCCTTGACATCCGGCATGGTGAAATAGCCGTTTGTTCCGTTCATCGTGACCTGAATCTGCTGACCTGTTTTCACGTCTATGAGCTTTTCGAACTGGTAGTAGACGGAAACCGGTGTTGCGGTGAAGTTGACTTTGTCTCCTTTTCGGTAGGTGTTTCTTGTCAGTACCAGATTTCCGTTTTCGGATGCCTCACTGGTGATGAGGATTCCGTCTGCGGTATTGAATTCGACCTGGCAGTCTCCATCGCCCGGCATTCTAAGATCGATGTAGAGATTTCCGAAGGAATCTTCTTCGGGATAGCTGTAGCTGGATTTGTTCTGGTCTTTGTCGATGGTCCTTGCGGAAGTGACAACTTTTCCGTCTTTGCAGATGGGGTAGACGGCAAAGGTGGCATTCGGTGCACAGTATTCGCTGTCGACTTTGCTTGTCCGGTTGTAGATTCTGGTGCTGAGGATGTCTTCGTTTTCCTTGATGGTGATTTTTCCGTTGGCTTTTGCCGGGAAGGTGATGGTGATGTCGTTTTCTCCGACGTAGAGCTTGAAATAGGTCGTCGTGACGTCGTTGTCGTCCACTTCGACGCCTTCGAAAGTCGGCTTTCCTGTCAGGGTATGGCTTGGGGAGTTCTTGAAACTCAGAGAGTATTTGTCGCCTTGGGTTGCTTCGGCATAGAGTTTTCCGCTGGTCGGGATGATGGCTTCCTCATTGACGTAGGTTATCTTCTTGACTCCGGTATAGGTGCCTTGGACACGGATGGTGACATCGGCGCTGATTCCGCTGATGTACAAAGAGCAGAGGTTGGAGATATCGAAGGTGGTGAAATTGGTCTGCCAGTTTCCGTCTCCGTATTTGTACTCGATTTTGTCGACTTTGTATCCGGCTTTTCTCAGAAGCTGACCATAGAATCTCGTGTATTTCTGGTTGGGGTCATAGGCAAGCAGGGAGACATATTCGTTTTCTTCCAGACTCACTTTGTATCCGTTTTGGTTGTCAATTGAGTTAAGACCATAGGAAAGATTGATGGTGATATCGTGTGAGGGCATGGTAAACAGGATGCTGAAGGAGGAGACGTAGGCTTCCTCGAAGCTTGGATGGTACATGGTGGAATCGATTTCGATGTAGTAGTTCTCTATGGAGGATTTGACGAAATTCAGTCCGGAAGAGGATATGGTTAGTGTGACCTCTTCTCCTTCCTTATAGGCATCGTTCTCTTTGAGGGAGACGGTTTCGAACAAGGTTTCGCTGTAGTTGTTGATCTTCTGGATTCTGTAGGTCTTATCCTTCAGGCTGACTGAAATGACGACATCTTTTTCCGGCATGACGAATGTTGCCTTGGTGATGTTGTTCTCCGTCTGGATGTTTTCGAATGTGAGGTTTTGCTCACAATGGAAACCGTCGAATTCTTTTTTGTCATCCTTCAAGGTTAGGGTAAGGTTTACGGTTTCGCCTGCTTTGTATTTACCGTCCTGGTGATCGTATTGCAAGGTATAGGAAGAGTCTTCTTTGGCTGATACAGAATAGGTTTTGATTGTTTCGGATTTCTTGTTTTCTGAGGCTTCGCTTTTTTCTGAGGGGGTGTTTTTGGAAGGCCCTGTGCTTGCTGTATTCCTAGTGCAGGAAGGGAGTAGAAAAGCCAAGACAGACAAAAAAGCCAGTGTAAGTTTGTGATTTGATTTCATATGTGATTCTCCTGAAAAGCTTGTCTATTATATAGGGATTATGTATTTTTTACAAATCAGGCAGAAAGGAAAATCATCGCATGGTCGTCTCAAATCGTATGAAAATGCCTATAGTTTCGGAAAATATTGCAGTTTCCTTTTGCTTTTCTCTTTTCTGAAAGAGCTTACCATGCTAGGAGGATGTGTTTTGGTGAAATCAGTCCCGGAATTGTGTAAACTAATGGCATGAAAGACGAAAAACTGGAAAAGAAAGTCATCGAAAATGCGAACAAGCTGACCTTGGACGATTCCGAGGACATGGCTTTTATCGAGTATCAGGAGAATGTAGAAAAGTCCAAGGAGGCAAAAAGGGACAGGCTGGTTTTGATTTCCCTGACGACTGCCGTCTATCTTCTCGGACTTGGTCTTTTTGCGACGATCGTCGAAACAATCTATCAGATGAACAAAATAGCCGGTATTGTGACCGGTGGCATTCTTCTTGTCGTCTATACAATCTGCTTTATTGTCCTTCTTGTCTCGATCTATTCGAAACATTCCTTCGATCTCCAGTTCAGGAGGAGAAAGACCGGCCATTTTCCGGAGAGGAACAACAACAGGGTCCGGTTCGAAATGGCAAGAAACATCCGGGAACAGAGCTTTGTTCTCGATTATCTGGACAAGAAATCTTCCAAAGAGTATCTAGACAAGAAGGAGGCCAAGGCCTTGAAGGATTTCCAGACGGTGATAAGCCTTGCGGAAAAATACGAGAAATCCTGTCCTTCCTATAAAAGCCAGGACAGCAAAGAACTTGCGATCAGTCTTGCCGCTATCCTGAGCAAGGACGGGATCATCTACAAGAAAGCCAAGAGCGTCATTCTGACAAAGGCCGTAGCCACCGGTTTGATGACGGCTTTATCCAGCAATGCTCTCGTCGACATGTCCATCGTCGCCGTAAAGAACATGCAGATGATCAAGGACCTGATCTGGCTGTACGGCTTTAGACCGACCAACTACGAGATGAACAGGATCATGTTGAAGGTAATCCGGAATCTCTGCATCAGCATCGGACTGAATACGCTTCAGGGTTCTACGGGATTCATCGCATCTGCTTTGAAGAAATCCAGCGACAATTTCCTTGTGCAGCTTCTTTCTCAGGCCTTCACTTCCGGAGCCCAGTTTCTCGGAAACGGAACGATGACCTATCTTGTCGGAAAGTATACCATCCAGGTCCTTCTTTCCCAGTACCATATGCAGGATCTTTTCCGCAAACAGGTCATGAAAGACTGCGAACTTGAGATGAACGACGATACGATTCGCGAAATCGACTCTGAAATCCAGGAGGAAGTGAAGAAACTTTCTTCGACAAAACAGGTCAAGGAAGAGGAACCTGTCCTGATCGAGGGTGAAAAGAAAAAGGTCGGTTTTTTTAATCGTTTCATCAGCCGGAAAAAGAAGAAAGAGATTCAGTGAATCTTTCCGGGAATCGACTTTTGGTATTCGGAAGGTGTAATGCCTTCCGTTTTTTTGAATGTAGAGGCAAAATGGGATTGGGAAGAATAACCTAGATAATAAGAGATATGAGAGAAGCTGTATCCTTCCTTTATCAACTGCTTGCTTTTTTTGATTTTGATTTTGGTGATGAAATGATTGATCGTCATCTGGTTTTCTTTTCTGAAATTCCTTAAAAGAGTTGTTTTTGGTATTTTCAGCTCGTTTTCGATGTCTTCGAGTTTGATGTTCTCGTCTAAGTGATGAAGAACATAGTTTTCGATTTTGTAGGCTAAGGGGTTCTTGGTTTTTATTTCGTGTATTTTCTTCGTGTATTCTCTTCCGGCTTCATAGAGATTCTGCGAGATTTCCTTTTCGGTTTTCATGGTTTCGCACTTCTGGATATAGAAATCCGAAAGGGAAAGGGAGTCATCGACATCCATTCCTTCTTCGATTGCCGCCCTGGAGAAAAGGGTCAATGTGACGATGGTGAGGTTTTTCCTTTGACGCAGTTCTTCCTCGGAGAGTTTTCCGGTTGCAAAATAGGGGACATTTTGGATAAAGCGGTCATACCCTTTTACATCTCCGTTCCGTACGATGGCCAGGGTATCCTGCTCGATTTGGTAGGAATCATGCCTTTGGACCTCTTTCTCTTCTTTTTTCGTATAGGCGATAGTCGAGTAGGTTAGGTTTATCTTTCTCTTGGTCAGAAGGTAAAAGATGAGCTTGAGATGCTCCATGAGGATCTGGTCGTCTACCAGAGGTATCAGATTCATGGCTTTGAGGAAGGGTTCGATTTCTTCGACCTTGATGTCCAGCTGGATGGATAGGAACTTCAGCGTCTGGTTGGTTGCCTTCATGATCCTAGTCGGACCGAGGATCAAAGAAAGACCCTCGTGGTTTAAATAGGCATAGTGGAATCCGTCTTCTGTGATGTAATGATTGATTCCTTCCTCTTTGTCCAGTACTTGATCTTCTACGAGTTCGAAGGGGTCTTTTTCCAGCCTCAGGAAAGAATAGAAAAAAGTCTTTTTCTTTTTTTCATAGATTCTTGCCGGTATTCCTAGGATATTGGATAAGGTGGTCAAAAGATACTTGATGTCGTATTCCATGCTTCGATTTTAGGAGATGTTCTTTTGAATTTCAACTTGAAATGGCTCTATTTTGATAATATTGGTGATATTTTGAAATAAACAAGGCTGTAAGCGCTTTATAATTATTGCTAATCATGGAGGCTTATTATGGAAATAGAGAATATTCTTAAAGAGATGACTCTCGAAGAAAAATGCAGAATCATCTGCGGATATACGAACATGTCCACCTTTCCTATCGAAAGGCTGTCTGTCCGCTCTTTGGTCCTATCCGACGGACCGAATGGTCTTAGGATCGAAAAGAAGGGTGGGGATTCCCTTTCGAAGATCGACGATACTTTGCCAAGCACCTGTTTTCCTTCCGGCGTCAATATTGCTTCTTCCTGGGATGAGAATCTGGCCTACGATATCGGAAATGCCATCGGAGAGGAAGCCCTCCACTATGGTGTGAACATCGTCCTTGGTCCTGCCATCAACATCAAACGGAATCCGTTGGGTGGCAGGAACTTCGAATATTATTCCGAGGATCCTTATCTGGCCGGTTGGCTTGCCAAAAGCTATATTCAGGGCGTCCAGGATAATGGTGTAGGCTGCTGTGTGAAGCATTTTGCCTGCAACAACAATGAGAAGTACCGCTTTGTCGGTGATTCCCTTGTCGATAAGAGAGCCTTGAACGAAATCTACCTGAAGCCCTTTGAAATCGCCGTAAAGGAAGCTAAACCGTATGCCATCATGACTGCCTACAACAAAGTCAACGGAACCCACTGCTCGGAAAACGGCTTCCTCCAGAACGACATACTGAGAAAGAAATGGGGATTCGACGGCTTATCCATGACGGATTGGGGCGGCATTGTCTCAAGGGACAAGGGGCTGATGAATGGGACGGATCTTGAGATGCCAGGACAGGTCTACCATTCCGTGAAAATCGTCATGGACCGCATAAAAGACGGGACTATCCCGGAAGAGACTCTGGATGAAGCCGTTAGAAGGATTCTTTTTGCCATCTGTAGGACTACGGATAAGAGAAAAGAAGCCGATTTTGAAAAGCACTATCGTCTTGCCGTTGATGCTGTCGGGGAGAGTGCGGTGCTTCTTAGAAACGAAAACGGGCTTCTTCCTTTGAACAGAAAAGAAAAATTCCTAGTGATCGGTGATTTCTTCGACAAAATCCGCTATCAGGGTTCCGGTTCTGCACTTCTCAATCCATATAAACTATATTCCCATCATGATGTCTTCGACAAGAATCATGTTAGTTACGAATATGTAAAAGGATATAAGGAAGAGGAGACGGAGGTCGATCAGGAACTTGAAAATGAGGCACTAGAAAAAGCCGGGGCATTTTCTGGAACAATCCTCTTCTTCGGTGGTCTTAATGACTATGTAGAATCGGAGGGGTTCGATAGGGAAAATCTTCATATTCCTGAGAATCAGGTCTCCTTGCTTCAAAAGCTTGTTTCGATGAAGAAGAAGGTCGTCTTCGTTCTACATAACGGAAGCGTCGTCGAGGACGGCATATTGGATAAAGTCGATGCCGTATTGGATCTTCTTCTTCCGGGAGAAGGCGGTGCGGAAGGCTGCTTCAATCTGCTTTTCGGAAACATCTCTCCAAGCGGAAAGCTTGCTGAGACCTGGGTAAATCATTATGGATGCGTTCCTTATGGCGATTGTTTTGCCTCTTCAAAACAGGAACTTTACAAGGAATCCGTCTTTGTCGGATACCGGAATTATCAGACCTCCCCTGATAAAATCCGGTATCCGTTCGGATTTGGTCTTTCTTATTCCAAATTCGAATATTCTTCTTTGGAAGTAAAAGAAGGGGATGATGGGTACCTTGTTTCCTTCCAAGTGAAGAATGTCGGCAACTTTGATGCCAAGGAAATCAGTCAGGTATATGTTTCCCATAAATCTTCCTTGATGAATCCCGGCAAGGTCCTTGTAGGATTCAACAAGGTGTTCTTGAAAAAAGGTGAGGAAAAACTGATTCAGATCAAAGTCAGAAAAGAAGAACTTGAGATCTATGATGTGATTCGGGATAGGTTTGTTCTGGAACAGGGGACTTATACTTTCTTCGTTGGACCGGATTCTTCTCGACTTCCATTGTCTTCGACTCTTGAAATTATTGGCGAAAACGTTTCTTCTCCGATTCCGTCTTCTTTGGTTGAAAAATACGATGATCCAAAACTTCGCAACGAGATTACGGACGAGGAGTTTGAAACCTTACTTGGCTATAAAATTCCCAAGGAAGTAAAGAAGAAGACTATAGATATGGAGACTCCGATTTGTGACTTCCATGGGTTTGTCGGGACCATTTTCAAAAAAGCTGTCTGCGGCGTCGGACTTAGGAAATACAAGAAGGGATGTAAGATGAAGGATTCTGTCGAAAAGGAAAGAACCAAGAAATCTGGTCTTTTCGTCTATCGGCTGATGCCCAACAACTCACTCCGGTCTCTTTGTTATTCTTCTTCGGGTGCCTTCCCGTATCCGATTGCGAAAGGTCTTGCCGAAATGTGCAACAATCATTTTATAAAAGGAATTCATGAGATGCTCAAAAAGGAGAAGAAATGAAAATGCTTGAAAAACGTGTATTTGATTCTTGTATCCGTTCTAAGAATGTGACACCGGCAGAAAAATGGCTCGGCTATCTTTTGGGACCATGCGGTGCCCTTCTTCTGAATGCCATACTCGGTACCTATCTGAATGTCTATTATACCGACGTTCTGAAACTGACGTCCATCTGGGGTGGACTGTTCCTGACCTTATTCCCGATCATCTCGAAAATCGTCGATGCCATCACCAATGTTCTTATGGGTTATATCATCGATAGGACCAAAACCAAGCAGGGAAAGGCAAGGCCTTGGCTTCTTCTAAGTGCTCCGCTTGTCTGTATCAGCGGCATTCTCCTTTTCTTGGTTCCGCAGGCTTCGGAAACGGTTCAGGTCATCTGGGTCATCCTAAGCTATAATTTGTTCTATTCTTTTGCCTATACTATCTACAACATGGCTCATAACCTTATGGTTCCTCTTTCGACAAGAAATTCGCTTCAGAGAGGCGGTTTAAGTGTTTTTAACCAAATTGCTACAATCATGATGAGCGGTATTCTTGTCGCTTTGGTCTTCCCGATGTTGATTATGCCTACTCTTGGCGTTGACAAGAGCAAGTGGATTCTTGTGATGTGTATATTCTCGATTCTTTCTCTTCCTTGTATTCTTCTGGAGTATTATTTCACCAAAGAGAGAATCACGGAAGAAAAAACGGGTATCGAAGAGAAGAAAGTTCCTTTCCGCATGCAGCTGAAGGCGATTTTCACGGATAAGTACATCCTTCTTCTTCTTGCTTATTTCCTCGTCTATACTGTCGGTGGCACGATGAAGAATATCGGGCTTGTCTATTATTGCAACTATATCCTTGGCACTTACAACGATGGTATGACTCAGACTCTCGTTTCTGTCCTTGGCGGCATACCGATGGGAATTGGCATCTTTTTGGTTTGGCCACTTGCCAAGAAGTTCGGTAAAAGGAACGTGACGATGATTGGTTTCTTGATTTATGCACTCGGTTCCTTGATCTGCTTCCTTATGCCGAGAAATCTTATCGTTGTCCTTGTCGGTCAGTTCATCAAGAATATCGGCGGTCTTCCCTGTGCCTATGTCTTTATGGCTTTGTTTGCCGATTCTCTTGACCATCTGGAATGGAAAACGGGTTTCAGAAGCGATGGTATTGCCATGTCCATCTATTCCATCATCTCGGTCTCCATGATCGGTGTCTGCACGGGCCTTTTCAACCTGTTCCTTTCCAAGTTCGGATATCAGGCTCCGGTCAGTTATCAGGAATATCTTTCCGGAAACTATGCTTCCTTTCAGACTCAGCTTAGCGATTTCTCTTCTTTTACTCCGACTTCTAGTGTTGCCTTTATCCAGAATGATTCCGTCAATTCCTTTTTCACCTTCTCCTTTGTCGGACTTGAAATCATCACAGGTATTCTTTGTGCCGTCATTCTTTCTTTCGTGAATGTCGAGAAGACCGTTTCCTTCAAACAGGAAGCCCTCATCGAACGTGAGAAGGAACAGTTCGAGAAGTCCGGTAAGGAATGGGTTAGTCCGGAAATCAGGAACGAACTTCAGATGCAGAAAGACGAGGAAGAGGCTGAGAAGAATGCTTTGGAGGAACTGAAAAAGAAATGTCAGTCGAAGCATCTGTCCTTAGAGGAAGAACTGAAGTCCTATCAGGACAAAAAAGCTGCTTCCAAGGCAAAACAGCTGGAAAAGAAACAGCTGGAGAAGGAAAAGGAAGAAGCCAAAGAAAAGAAGAGAGAGGAGAAGCTGGCTTTGAAGCTTTCGAAACTGACTCCGGAGATGAAGGCGGAAAAGGAAAGAAAGGAAAAAGCCAAGCAGGAAAAGCTTCTTGCTTTCTGGGAAGCCGAAAAGGAAAAAGGGGAACTGATTTATCTCGAGTATCAAAAGGAGCTATCTGTCAATGAAAGTAAATAATCTCAGATGCGAATATCTCATTGATCCGATCGGAATCGACATGAAGAATCCTCGGCTTTCCTTCAACGTCGATGGATTGACTAGACAAATAGGGTTTGAAATTCGATATTCGATCAATGGCCAGGCCTTCAAATCCGTCCGTAAGGATACCTCATCCATGACGTTTGTCTTTCCGGAAGCTCTTAAAAGCCTGGACCGTGTCGTTTATCAGGTCCGCGTCTTCGATGAGAACGGAAATGCCTCTCCTTTCTCCGAACCATCCTTTTTCCGCATGGGTATTCTGGACAAAAAAGACATCCAGGCAAAATGGATCCGTGGAGACTATTCTGTCTCCAGGAAAAAACGTTATCCTGTAGATGTTTTCTTCAAGGAATTCGAATTGGATGAGATCAAGGATGCCACTTTGATGGTTGCCTCTTTAGGACTTTATGAAGTCTATCTCAATGGAAAGAAGGTCGGTGATCATGTGCTGGCAAGCGGGAGTACGGATTACCGGATCCGAGTCCAGCAGGATGTCTATGAAGTCGGTCCTTATCTGAAGAAAGGAAAAAACGAACTTCATGTTCTTTTGGCCGATGGTTGGTATCGAGGAAGCATCGGTGCCAAGGGCTTCACCTATGTCTTCGGAAAATATACGAAGGTTCTCCTTCAGCTTCAGGTGGAACAGGCTGATGGAAAGACAATCTATGTTAATAGCGATTCTTCCTTCCGATGGTCGAATGATTCCCCACTTCGTTTTGCCGATCTCAAGGACGGGGAAATCGTCGACAACAATTTGGTTCCCTCTCTTTCAAAACATGCGGTTGAAACAAGTTATGATGGACTGATAACCTGCTCCAACAATGTCCATGTCAAGGAAAGGAACGTATTGGATCCCGTCGAGGAAATCAAGATTTCCTCAAAGGAGATAACGTATCGTTTTCCGTTCAATCTGGCCGGATATGTATCATTTGAATGTCAGGCAAGAAAAGGAGACACTATCGATATCGTTCTTGGCGAGATAGTCGACAAGGATGATCGGACGGGTCTTAGCAATGTGCAGTGCACCAGGAAGAAGAAAAAGACTCCGCTTCAGAAAATCCATTTCGTCTGCAAAGATGGAAGAAACGAATACCATACTCGGTTCTTCTATGGAGGATTCCGTTATGCGACGGTAAGTTG
>DHKM01000054.1 GCA_002404835.1 Caryophanales bacterium UBA4694
TACAGGTCGGTCATCCAGGAGAAGCTGGAAGGTTTCTGCTCATTCAGATCCATCTACTTCTTCATCAAAGGGAAGGGCTATACCGGAGGCTATATGATTCTTAGGGAATACTGCAGAGCCGTTTCCCTGGAAAAGACGAGAGCCGCACAGATGCGGTTTGGTATTGTCAATGTAAAAGCTGATCAATTTGACCAACGTTGATTTGAACAGTGAACGATGGGAAGGGAGCAGTGAAGGCTAGTGTAAATGTTAATCTTAAAATGTAGATTTATAGTGGCTGAAAATGTTGGTTCATGACATATCTTGTATTCTTACAGGAAAGAAGGAACACTTAAGTGTTCGCGCGAATTTCTCTGGATTTCCGGACCTCCTTCATTTTCTTCAATCATTCCCTTTGTCCAGCAGGATCTTCTTCCTTCTGCAGAATGCGGTGAATGCACCGTATTTGGCCTTTCCGAGTTCGTTCGGATGCCTGTCCTTCAGAATCATGAAGAGTGTGGCAAGGTGCACCTGGGGACGCTGGTGGCCCTTTCCTGTACGAAATCCTCGTATGAGTCGTAGATGCTTTTGTAGATTCGTTTCTTCTTCGGTTTTTTTCCTCGTTTATATAGAAGTACTTCTTGACCGTATTCCTACTTGCCTGGAATTCCTCCGCCAGGGCCGAGAAGTTCGGCTTGATGTTTCCGCTCATTTTGATGTAATTGATCTCAGTATGTTTTCCCTCATGGTCTATGCCTCCTGAAGGTGGTTAATTCCACATTAGCGATTTTAATTAGATTTATATTAACATTACAATGGACCGAGATTGAATTGGCTGTCATGCCCATGTCGACTGGAAGGAACAGATGATGCTTGTTGACCATGACGAAAACCATCATGTCTTCAGCATATTCCTCACAGTAACGGGGGTTACAGGGCCAAATGCGTCTAACTTACGCCTAACAGGAAGGATACGCTCTTTAGGTGTCTTACTAATGCCATCGAATTCATCGGAGGCTCTCCGAAGGAAGCGCTGTTCGACAACATGAAGATGATAGCCGACCATTCCAGGAGCGAATTCGGTTACGGCGTCATCAATGAGGCATTCCTTGCCTTTGCAAGGAATGCCTTCTTCGAACCGCGCCTATTCCGGACATTCAGACCGCAAACAAAGGGAAAGGCTGAAGCGCTTGCAAAGCTGACCAAAAGGCTAAGACCGTACAACAACGAATTTATGCTTACAGAGTATGGGAACATAGGCCTGTATAGATAGAAATTAGGTTCTAACTATACAAGATAATAGATTGGCAATTTAGTCTTTGACTTGTATTATTTTTTTGAATTGTTTGCTATCAGTGCTTCTTTTTTTGACCATGTTTCTTCATTTATCTTTCTTGCTTTTCTTTTTTCATTTTTTTCTCTTCTTCTTCTTTTTCTTTTTGTCTTAGTTCTTCTACTTTTTGCTTCAACTTTTTGAAGAATTCTTTATCCTCTTTTGTTTTAACGCCTTTGCCAAATTCTAAAAGAAATTCTTCGGTCTTTTCAAACTTGACTTGATTAAATTCTTTAATTGCGTTTTCTATTGCAATTTTATAAGCGATTTCTTTTTTTCTGTTTTTACATAGTTCAGAAACAGGTTTTCTCTTTTTTTTATCACGATTTGCGGTTTCTTTTAAAAATTCATTATGTAGTCTTGAGCATATCTTTTTTGTTTTCTTCTTTTCAGCTTCTAGAATACGGAAATAATTGCGAATTAAAAATAATGCTTTATCTCTACGTAATGTTTCATCACTCGTATCTTTTTTAGGATGCCAAGTGCAAAAAAATTTATTTGATTTAATATCTGTATGAATTTGTATATATAGCAAATCAAAATCGCTAAAAGCTTTATTAGCCCTCAATTCTTTTTCAAAGTCCGGATCATCTTTTAAATGAGTTTTGTAATCGAATTCCATTCCACGATCTTTTAGATATGCAGTTATATATTTGATTTTTTCATGTATTGTTTTCACTTTGTATTCCGGGTGTGTCTTGTTTAATTCAATTCTACGATTTTCAGCTCTTATTATCGATTGAGGCTTTTTTAGGTTGATTTTATCTAAAATGTCCATCACTTTGTAAGGCTCGATCAAATAGATGCATATTCGGTTTAGTGTATGTTGAACGAATTCACTATCCTGGCTATATTTAAGATCATTGTCTTGTATTATTTTCTTATGTGTTTTTTCAAGTTCTTTAAAATTTAAATCCGAATTTATTTCACGGAATTTTCTAGAAGGCTTTTTATACTCAGGTAGATCATATAGATACAAAAATTGAAGATCCATTTTGTATTTTTCTTTAATTTTGGGATCTTTCATTGCCTTTTTTAAGGATAAAGCAAAAATATTTAATAATTTCATACTTAATTTCATACATGTTGTTTCGTGCGTTCTGACAGAAAAAGAAACAAGGAGAGTTTCAACAAATTGATCCAACGTTCTCTTGATGAGGTCATCAAGAGCGGTAGCTAAGGCATGAGCATATTGATAACCTCTTTGTGTTAAACAAATGAGTTCAATTTTATTATCAGCTGTTCCTTTTTTCTCTTTTCTTAACAACATGTTTCTTTGTAGTAACCCAAGAATGCGGGAAGTTTGAACTTTATTTAGATTTAAACTTTCCATGAGTTGCATCCGAGTAAATTTGCCAGAAGGTTTCATGTCTGTAATATAATAGATTTGTAACGCGGCTTTACTGACTTCAATATCAAAAGGATTTCCGTAAACTGTTTGAGTGTACTTAAAAATTTCATCTTCACATTGCTTTAGAATCATTAAAAGATGACTTTCCGAATGTAGATGATTGTAATTGGATGAATCGAATTTGAAGTTGTTCGAAAGAATCGTTATAGAGTTCTTGACTGAATCGGCTTTTAACCTAAAAGATTTTGCTTTATACATTTTTTCCTCCAAAAAAAACAATCATATATTTTATTCGAAACGACACCAAAAAGATAGCAAAATATGAAATTTTATATATCTTCGTGAAAATAATTTGCAAAAGAACAATTTTTAACTTTGATAAGAACGTTTCCTTTTAAAGAAAGGAAAAGTATAATAAAGAATATGAATAAAACGGAACTATTCGCACTTTTGAAAGTGAGGGATGATAATCAATTGCTTCATATTTTTCCTATCAAGTATGATTCTTTGATTCCCACTCAAATAGATGAATCGCCGGTTGAAGGAAAAAGGTACGTTTTTCGTGGCTCAGCTGAAAAAGTTAAGCAAATGTTATTTCGAAACACGTCATTGATTCGTTTTCAGGCTAAAATAGGTTTATTCCATCAACTGAATATGTTGATTGTCAATCAATCGTTTTATTACCTTAAACTAAAATCCGGCAACCAGTTCATTTTTGTGTGTTATTATTCTGAGGCAAGAAAGGTATATGTTGTTTCATTGGTTGTTGACGCGGATTCCTATTTTGGATTGAGCGGAATTCGTCCGGTTTATTCGCTTCCGAAAGGTGTTCCTTCTTATTATTTCACTTCTTATATCAAAAAAATTTTTTCAAGTTCCATGCCTTTGGGAATATCTTTCGATTTAATACCTAATGAATTTTTAAAGAAATACAAGCTTTTGAATGAATACGATGCTCTTCGCTGTATTCATTTACCAAAAAATCAACAAGATTTGTATCAAGGATTAAGAAGATTTAAATATGAGGAAGCTTTGATTTATAGTTTGAATTCTCTTTTTATTAAAAACAAAATCGATTCAGAAAAGAAGAAAAAGGGACAAACCATCAGTCATGATAAAATAAATTCCTTTGTTAAAGGACTGAAATATAAATTAACAAAAGATCAGGTATTGGCAATTCGTGAGATTGTCTTGGATATGGAATCTGATAAAGTTATGTATCGTCTTCTTCAAGGAGATGTCGGAACTGGAAAGACAATAGTCGCGATTGCAGCTTTATATGCAAATTTTTTACGAGGATTCCAAGGCGTGATTTTGGCTCCGACCTTTGAATTATCTGTTCAACATTTTGATAATGTCAAATCAATATTGGATCCATTTGGCATTCGATGTTGTCTTTTTTCGGGAGTTTTGACTACTAGCAAAAAAAATAAAATGTTAGAAGAAATCGAAGCGGGTAATATCGATGTTATTGTTTCTACACACGCAGTTTTTTCTTCAAAGGTTATTTTTAAAAATCTTGGACTTGTTGTCATCGATGAACAACAAAGATTCGGAGTAAAACAAAGAGAAGAACTTGTTGAAAAGGGAAATGGAACTGATCTTCTCATGATGTCTGCCACCCCGATTCCCAGAACTTTAGCGCAGATTGTTCATTCTGATTTGGATGTTTCTACCTTGAATCAGTTTCCTCATGGCATCCGTGATGTAGTTACCTCTGTGGTTCGTTCAAGCGACCCTTTGATTTATCAGCAAATCGATTTTTATTTGAAGCAAAAACGACAAGTGTTTGTTATCGTACCCAAAATAGAATCCAGCGAAAAGAAAACCGCCGATGCTAAAAGTGTTTATGAGGAAATGTGTAAACATTATTCATCTGACCAATGTCAGCTTCTTCATGGCAAAATAAAAAAGAATGTTCAGGATGAAATTTATCGTGAATTCTTATCTGGTAAAAAACCGATTCTTGTATCAACCACTGTTGTTGAAGTTGGAATTGATGTTTCTAATGCCGGTCTATTGATTGTTTTTGATGCTAATTATTTTGGACTATCAAGTCTTCATCAACTTCGGGGAAGAATCGGACGTAATGGTGAAAAATCAACTGCCCTTCTTATTTATGATGGTGAAGATGAAAACGCGAAAAAAAGACTTGATTTTTTGGCTTCGACAAATGATGGATTCAAAATTGCTTCTTATGATTTGCAGAATCGTGGGACAGGATCCTATTCTGGTGAAAAACAGTCTGGAAGAAGTGAACTACAGGTGTGCGATTTTGTCAATGATTATCCGATTTTTATGGCAGCGAAAGAAGATGCAAAAAAAATGATGGAGCAAAGGGATAATCCGGATTATCTACAAATGTTTGAATTTTTGAATAAGAAAACGGATAGTTTCCTTGTTTAGACTATAAATGATTTTTTCTATTTGGTAAAATGAATAACTGGAGATTTTCAAAATGATTAGAATTGCAGTTGATTTGATGGGAAGTGACTTGGGATGTCAGGAACTATCCAAGGGTGTCTTGGATTTCATGAAAAACAATCAAGATACTTTTTTTTATTTGGTTGGTGATTTGAAGGAAATTGAACCGCTGTTTCAGAATGTGGATAAGGCAAGGTTTGAAATCATTTCAGCGGAAAAGACTTTGCCAATGGAAGTTAAACCTTTGGATTTTTTGCGGGCGAAGACTTCCAGTCAATATATTGCAATCATGTTGGTCAAAGAAGGAAAAGCGGATGCTGTTTTAAGTGCTGGTTCTACGGGTGGACTTGTGACTGGTGCTTCCTTGCTTCTTAGAAACATCAATGGTGTTTCTAGAGGAGGATTGGTTGCTCCGTTTCCGACAGCCATGTTCAATAAAGCTACTGTAATATTGGATATCGGTGCAAATAACTCGAATACGGCAGAGGATCTTTATGGTTATGCGAAAATGGGTAGAATTTATTCTCAGAAAATTCTGAATGTGGACAATCCATCTACTTATATTCTTTCCAATGGCACCGAGGAAGGAAAAGGAACAGACGAAATTGTAGAGGCTTATCATCTCCTGAAAGATAGACAGTTTGATAATTTTAAGGGAAATACAGAGGCAAGAAATGTATTAGACGGAAATCATGATGTGGTTGTCACATCCGGCTTTTCAGGAAACGTTCTTTTGAAAGCAGTGGAAGGTACGGCTAGCATGATGAATCAGATGATTAAATCGGCATTCAAAACAAATCTTTCCACTAAAATCGGATACCTTTTTGCAAGAAAGGGTTTTAAGAATATGAAAGCTACCATGGATTACCGAAAGTATGGTGGGGCAATTTTCCTTGGAGTTAATGGTGTTGTCGTTAAGGCACATGGCAATAGCAATGCTTATGCATTTTATTATGGAATAGATGTTGCTTATCGTATGGCAAAATCAAATATCGTTGGTGAGATCAAAAAGGAATTCAGCAAATAATGATCGAAAAAGAACTTGAAAACCTGTTGGAGATGTTTGAAATCAAGACATCTCATCCGGAGCTTTATTTTCAAGCATTTACACATGCTAGTTATCATAACGAACATCCTGAATCCTTGGATTATGATAGACTTGAATATTTGGGTGATTCCATTTTGGATATGGTGATTGCTGATTTTCTTTATCATGAGTATCCCCAGTGTGATTCGGGAATGTTAAGCAAGATGAGATCGGTTCTTGTATCCGGAAAAATGTTGACTGAACTTTCTGAAAAGAAGTATGGATTCAGCAAATTGGTCCGCTATTCTAAAGGGGAACGCGATAATGTCCGTTTCCATAAACACATTGACGAAGATGTTTTTGAATCTTTTATCGGTGCAGTTTATGTTGACCAAGGTTATGAAAAGACTAGAGCTGTTATCTATGATGTATTCTCACCTTATTTGAAGAATGCTTATTATGAAGCTTTCCGTATCGATGCAAAAGGAAGGCTTCAGGAGTTGGTTAAAGATACGATAAATTATGTGAAGATATCTGAGGAAAATATAAATACGGATGATGTTTCTTATCTTGTCGAAGCAAGATATGGAGATACTGTTTTGGGAATCGGAAGAGGCCATAATCTGAAGGAGGCTCAGACCAATGCGGCTTTGGATGCCCTTTCGAAGAAGGTAGGTGATTAACATGGGATTATTGAATTTTCTGAAGGAAAAATTTTCTCATCGGAAAGAAGAGAAAAAAGAAGAGCAGATTGAGAAAAAGGAATCCGAAAATAAAGAAAATCCTCAATCGATAAAGAAGGAGTCGATTAAGGAAACGGAAAAGGTGATTGAGGATAAATATGTTGCGGGACTTGATAAATCCCGTGTTGGATTTACCGATAAACTGAAAAAACTAGCTAAAGCCAACAAGGTGGTCAATCAGGAATACTTCGATAATCTGGAACGAATCCTTATTGAAGCAGATGTCGGTGTCAAGCTTTCCATCGAATTGATCAAAGAGACGAACATGGAAGCAAGTGCGAGGAAGATTACTGATCCGACAGAGCTGAATGAACTTCTTATCGATAAGATGTTCGTCGGATACGCAAACAAAGGTGGGACGTTTTCTACCGATTTGAAATTTGCTTCTGAAGGACCGACGGTAGTTTTTCTTTGTGGCGTCAATGGAAGCGGAAAGACAACTACGATAGCAAAGCTTGCAAATAAATATAAGAACAGAAACAAAAAGGTTCTTCTTGTTGCCGGCGACACTTTCCGTGCCGGAGCTGTTGAACAATTGGTTTTCTGGGCGAATAAAATCGGTGTCGATATTCTTTCAAAACCGAATGCTGACCCGGCATCTCTTTGCTACGATGCGATGAAGAAAGCCCAAAATGAAGCCTATGATCTCGTTCTTGTCGATACGGCTGGTCGCCTTCAGAACAAGAAAGGCTTGATGGATGAATTAAGCAAAATGGTTCGTGTCATCAAGAAAGTGATTCCGGATGCTCCCCATGAGACTCTTCTTGTTCTTGATGCCAACACGGGACAAAACGGTATAGACCAGGCTCTTGTCTTTAAGGATGCGGCTCCTATCACAGGCATTGTGATTACGAAAATGGATGGAACATCAAAAGGCGGCATTATTCTTTCTATTCGGGATCAGCTTGCTTTACCTGTGAAATTCATCGGTCTTGGCGAGAAAATGGAGGATTTGGAAGAATTCGATTTGGATAAGTATCTTTATGGACTTCTTCTTGGAGATGAGAAGGAGGAGGAAGCATGAATTTTGTTTTCCTTCTCATAATCTGCGTTGTTGTCAATACAATCGTCTATTATTCTGTCGTGATGTTTGTTCCGAACTATTATTTGGCATCCATGATTACTTCGATTATCATTGCCTTTATTTATGCGATTTTTTCTACTCCTGGAGACAGAAAGGGGATGTTCAAAAGCAAGGATTTTTACGTTCGTTTGTTCTTTTCTGCGACACTATTCCTTGTTTTTGATGCCATTAGTTTCTTATTGGGATGAAATATGAATAATCCAGAAAGAGAAATGTTCGAAAGGAAAGATTATTATTGTTCACTTCTTTCCTTTTATGGTTCTTTGCTCCCCAAGATGACTTATCAAAGAATGTCGCAGTTTTACTTGGATGATTTGTCTATTACTGAAATTGCCCAAAACCAAAACGTTTCAAGGAATGCTGTGTTTGAATCAATAAAAATCGGTGAAAAACGTTTGGATGAATATGAGAAGATGCTAGGATTAAGAAGAAAAAAATCGGAGGAAATTGAATTTGTTAATGATATTTTGGCAGCTGACACGGTTCAGAAAAAAGATGAGCTTTTAAATAAATGGAAAGGGGAACTTGAAAATGGCATTTGAAGCTTTAGGAGATCGGTTGGGATCTATTTTCAAGAAGATACGTGGGCAGGCAACTTTGACGGAAAAGAACATGGATGACATGCTTGGCGAAGTCAGGACTGCCTTACTTGAAGCGGATGTCAACTATGATGTCGTTAAGGATTTTATCCAGGAAGTTAAAACAGAAGCAATCGGACAAAAGGTTCTTGGAAAGGTCTCACCGGGAGATATGGTCGTCAAGATTGTTCATGATAAAATGACAAAGCTTCTTGGAAGCGGTGATAACGATATTACCTATCGTATGGATGGGAAGCCGACTGTTATCATGATGGTTGGTCTTCAGGGTACTGGTAAGACTACTTCTGCTGCAAAGCTTGCTAACCTTTTCGAGAACAAGAACAAGAAGAAGGTTCTTCTTGGTGCTTTGGATATTTATCGTCCAGCCGCTATCGATCAGCTTATCAACTTAGGTCTGAAATGTAATCCTCAGGTTGAAACATTTTCGGATAGAAGCGGAGCATTACCTCCGGAAATCGCAAAGGAATGTTATCAGAAAGCATTGAACGAACATTACGATATCTTGATTCTTGATACGGCCGGACGTCTTGAAATCGATGAAAAACTGATGCAAGAACTTAAGGATATTCAGAACGTCGTCCATGTAGATGAGGTTCTTCTTACAGTTGATAGTATGATCGGTCAGAACGCAACCAATGTCGCTCTTACTTTTAATAAGGAAATCAAAGTCACTGGTCTTGTTATGACCAAATTTGATGGCGATAGTCGAGGTGGTTCTGCTCTTTCTATCAAGAAACTTACGGGAATTCCGATTAAATATGTCGGTGTCGGTGAAAAAATAGATGATCTTCAGAATTTCTATCCTGATCGTATGGCTGATAGAATTCTCGGAATGGGTGATATTGTTTCTCTTGTCGAATCAATCCAGGAAAAAGTGGATCAAAAGCAGGCAGAGAAGACAACTCGTAGACTTCAACAGGGACAGTTCGATATGAATGATATGCTTTCCATTATGAAGCAGATCAACAAGTTGGGTTCTCTTAAAGGACTTCTCCGTTTGGTTCCTGGTGCTCCGAAAATCAGCGATGAGCAAGCCGATCAGGCCCAAAGTGCTTTGAAGAAAATGGAAACGATTATCAATTCCATGACATTAAAGGAAAGACGCAATCCGGATATAATTAAATCCAGCCGAAAACTCCGTATTGCGAAAGGCTCTGGGACGGATGCCAGCCAAGTCAGCAAAATCATTGATTCGTTCAATCAGATGCGTTCTCAGATGAAGAACATGAAGGGCAATCCGATGTTGATGAGATCTATGATGATGCAGGCTCAGATGATGAAGAAGAAAAAGTGAAAGAAAAAAGGTTGACCGATATTTAGCAATACTGGTCAACTTTTTTTATTTTGTTTTATTTTTTAGGAATCGTTTTCCTTTTTCTATGGCTTCTTTTTCTTTATCTGTGAGACCGTTCTCTCCGTTTTTTAAAGCTGAAATGTATGCGGCATCTTTTTTAGTATATTTCATCTTTGAAAACAGATCTGGACGATTTTCCATTGTGATCCGGATAGCCTCTTTTCTTCTGTATTCTCCGATAATCTGATGGTTTCCACAATAGAGGATTTTCGGTACTTCCTTTCCTTCATATTCATCCGGGTATGTGTATTGTGGGTATTCGAGGATTCCTCCGTTAAAGCTTTCTTCTAAAGTTGAGTCGTCAGCAATTGCTCCTTTAAGAAGTCTGACAATGCTGTCTGTGATGGCCATTGCCGGGATTTCTCCACCGGTTAGGATAAAATCGCCGATGCTTATTTCCTCATCTATGTAATCGTTGAACCGGCTGTCAATTCCTTCATAATGTCCACAAATCAAACAGATTTCATCCATTTTTGCCAGTCTTTTGCTGTCGCTCTGGGTATAAGTGTGTCCTTTTGGTCCCATGAGGATCTTATAGGTTTTCTGGGAAGTATTGCTTCTCATGCAATCTAAGAGCGGCTCCAGTCTCATGATAAGGCCGGCGCCTCCGCCAATCGGATGGTCATCGACTCTATGGTTTTTGTCTAAGGAATAGTTTCTTATGTTGATGATTTCTATATCGACGATTTTTTTGGATACTGCCCTTCCGATGATCGAGGAGTTTAAGAATTCCTTATAAAAATCCGGAAACAATGTCAAGATTTTGATTTTCATTTGCTGGATCGGAAGGCTTCGGTTCCGAGTTCTGTCAATTTGATTTTCTTGGATTTTTTGTCGACGCTTTCGACAAAGAGAGGGATGCTGAAAGGAACCATGGCAGCTTTATCGATTGTGAGGTAGGGACCAGTCGGCATTTTGCACATGGATGTTACGACTCCAAGAAGCTCATTTTTATCCGAATAGACTTCCATTGATACCAATTCATCGAAGAAAAAGGTGCCTTTTGTAGCACGGACGTTGCTGTACACATTCCGATTGATCATCCATTCGATTTGGTTGATGTCATCGAACCCCTTGAGTCCGAGATAAACGATCCTGCTGTTTTTGAATATGACATTTGTGATTTCGTATTCCTGCTGCTCGTTCATTTGGTTGTCGATTAGGACTTTTTTTCCGACTGCATATCTTTTTTCAGGTTCTGTTGTGGAAATCGAAATCTTGATCATTCCTTTTAAACCATAGGTGTTTACGATATGTCCTATTTTTTTAATTGCCATATTTGTTCTCCTACAATGAAAATATGAGGGAGTTTTACGACTCCCTCATTGAATTAGTATTAAGCGTTAGCGTTCTGCTCAGAAGCCTGGAAACGAAGGTGGACTTTCTTTTTGATGTTCTTGCTGGAAACGTTAAGGATGGTGCGGATGGAATCGGAAATGATGCCATGACGACCGATAAGTTTTCCTAAATCTTCTTTTTGACAAAGGATTAGGTAGTTTTGTTCTTTTTTGGTGCGGTCTTCCGGTTTATCAATTCTCTCAATAAGAATGGCATCCGGATTGCTGACGAGAGGCTCAACAAGGCTACGAATATCCTCAGTGAGATCGATGTCAGTATTGAACTCCATTATTTTGCTTCCTTCTTGGATTTCTCTTCTGCCAATTTCTGATTAAGTCCCTTCTTCTTGAAAAGAGAACGGACAGAGTCAGACGGTTCGGCACCGTTTCTAAGCCACTTCATAGCTTCTTCTTCGTTGAGAACGAATTCTCCAGAATGCGGGTTGAAGTGTCCAAGATCAGCAATGGCTTCTGCTCTTGGGGTCTTTCTAGAATCGCTGACGACGATTCTGTAGGTAGGATAGGCGTTTCTACCAATTCTCTTTAATCTGATTTTAACCATAAATAATATATCCTCCAAATATGATTGTTCTGAACAAGGAAATTATAGTCGCCTTGGTATAGCCTGTCAAGTGTTTTATATGTACAGTCTACTTTTTTAAAAGAAAAAAGCCGCCTTCAATAGGCGGCTGTATTGTCACATTAATGAAATAAGATGATTTTATAGATTTGAAATCCCAGAAATAGGATTTACTTTGCTTCTTCTGCTTCTTTA
>DHKM01000022.1 GCA_002404835.1 Caryophanales bacterium UBA4694
TCTTATCGTCTTCTTTGTCTTCAATTCATGTACACTTGTTTTCAAACCTAAAACAAACTATAATAGGTCAACCAAAGAAAGGCACCCATATGTTCTACAGCACAAGAAACAAAAATCTCAGAGTCACAGCCAGCCAGGCGATTCTAGACGGGCTAAGCAAGGACGGAGGACTCTATCTTCCAGAAGAAATCATCCCTTTGGACTATGAACAAGTCCTCAACGACGATTACGTGACACTCGGAACAAAAATACTGGGACTCTATCTAGATGACTACCAGGAAGAAGAACTGACCCAATGCCTCAGAACAGCCTATGACAAGGAACATTTTCCGGAGAAGATCTTCGGCCTCAGCACTGAAAAAGATCATACCTTCCTTGAACTCTTCCATGGTCTTACCCTCACCTTCAAAGATATGGCTCTTTCCCTTTTCCCCTATCTTCTTAGCAAAGCCAGGGAAAAACACCCCGATACCAAGCCGATTCACATTCTTACCGCCACCAGCGGAGATACCGGAAGCGCAGTACTTTCCGGATTTTCCAAGCAGGCCGGAATCAAAGTATCCGTACTTTATCCCGAAAACGGAATCTCAAACATCCAGGAAAAGCAGATGCTTTCTTTTACCAGTGCCTATAGTAGGGCCTATGCTCTTAAAGACGCCAATTTCGACGATTGCCAGAATCTTGTCAAAAAAATGCTTGTCGAAGGGAACAGAAAGGAAACATTCACCTCGGCAAATTCCATCAACATCGGACGCCTTCTGCCCCAGATCATCTACTACTATGCCAGCTACATTCAAATGATCAAAAAAGGCATTCTAGAAAAAGGTGAAAAAATCGACATCATTGTACCAACCGGAAATTTCGGTGACATCTTTGCCGCATACCTTTCAAAAAGAATGTCGCTTCCCATCTCGAAGCTTGTCATTGCCTCAAACGAAAACAGAATCCTGACAGATTTTCTCGATACCGGAGTCTATGATCTCAACCGAAAATTCATCAAGACCAACTCTCCGAGCATGGACATATTGATTTCCTCAAATCTTGAGCGGCTTCTCTCTCTTACCCTTAAGGACGATCAAAGAATCGTTTCTCTTATGGAAGATCTGAAAACAAAAAAGAAATTTGAAATCCAACAAGAGGAGCTGAATCAAATCAGGGAAGATTTCTCCGCCATAAGTATCGACCAAAGGCAAACAGAAGATGCGATCCTGAAATGTTATCAAAAGGAAAAACATCTTTTGGATCCCCACTCTGCCGTAGCCTATGCTTCCTATCTAAGAAGAAAAACGAAACATCATACTCTGATTGTCCAAACGGCATCCATGCTCAAATTCCCGGAAACCATTCTTGAATCCTTGCATATTCCATACAAAAGCAAAACAGATGCACTCGATACCCTGATAAAAAACACAAATACCCTTCTTCCTTCCCATCTAAGAAAAGCCCTAGAAGAAAAGACCGAAAAAGAAAGCATAACAGAAAATGAATTCAGAAAGAGAATAACATCCGATTTCTCCTATCGGATCAAGGTCCCGGCAACCAGTGCCAATCTCGGTCCGGGATTCGATGTCATGGGCATCTCACTTTCCCTGTATAACACCTATCTCTTCCGAAAAAGCGAAGAAGACATCCTGGTCGGATTCGAACCAGGTTATTCCGAAAAAGAAAACAACTTGATCTTTACCTCCTATCAATACGCCTTCGCTAAGAGGAATCTTCCCTATCAACCCATCTATATCAAACAGGAAGAAACAAACATACCACCTTCAAGAGGACTGGGAAGCTCGGCAGCCTGCATCATATCCGGCCTACTCATGGCAAACGAAATCCTCAACCATCTCTATACCAAAGAAGAAATCTATCAGATGGCCGTACAGATCGAAGGCCATCCGGACAACGTCGGATGCCTAGTCTATGGTGACCTTGTCGTCAACGTCAGAAAAGAAGAAGGAAATTATATTCCGGTCAAAATAAGAACCTCACCAAAGCTAAATTATCTTCTTGTCATACCGAACAATAAGACAAGCACATCACTGGCAAGAAAACTTCTGAAAGAAGAATACCCCCTAAAAGACTGTGTCCTGAATCTGTCCCATGTCCTCGGAATGGAAAAAGGACTCGAAGAAGGAAACCTGGACCTGATCTACGAATCCATCCAGGACAGAATCCATGTTCCCTACCGGAAAGAAGGAATACCGGATTATGACACCCTTCTTTCCCTGTCCAGGAAATACAGAATCCCTTTCACCATCTCCGGTTCAGGATCTACAACACTGTTTGTCCTGGACAAGAAAAAGGAAGAAATCATCGAAGAAATCAGAAACGCCACAGATTCCAAGGTAATCCTTGTTTCCTGTGAAAGAAACAGCCCAATAGCGACCATCCTGGAGGAAGAAAAAAATGAAAAATGAATTCTATATTGTCAGGAAGGAAATCCTTCCCGACAATGTCGAAAACATACTGAAAGCAAGGGAACTCATCGAAAACGACGGCTACAGCATAACCGATGCCTGCGAAAAAGCAGGGATCAGCCGGTCAACCTTCTACAAATACAAAAACGACATCTACCAGATGGACAACAGAGAAAGCAAGAAGATGATCATCACCTTCAAAGTTGACGATGTTCCGGGAGTACTCAACTCCATCCTCGCCTTCCTTTTCTCGGCCGGAGTCAACGTACTTACCATCAATCAGAACATGCCGGTATCCAACACGGCATTCATCCTCCTTACTCTGGATATCAAAGACATGAAGATGACATCCGAGGAACTTGTTTCGAACACGGTAAAACTTTCTCATGTCAGAAAGGCAGAGATCATCGCCTATGAATAATGTAGCCATCTTCGGATACGGAACGGTAGGTTCCGGTGTCTATGATTACCTGAAAGACGACAAAGAAACAAACGTCAAGTATATCTTTGACAGAGAAGACAAAAGAGAAGAGCTCAAAAGCCGACTCAATACCGATTATAACTCCATCATCCATGACAAAGAAATCGATACCATCTTCGAATGTCTAGGAAAAGACACATTGAGTTATATCGTAATCAAAGAGGCACTGAAACAAGGAAAGAACGTCATCACTTCCAACAAAGAAACCATAGCGAATCACCTCAAGGAATATTCGGATTTAGCCCACCAGTATCACTGTTCTTTACAGTTCGAGGCAGCTGTAGGCGGAGAAATCCTCCTTCTCTATCCTTTGATGATCGAGTCCTCTTTCGAAAACATCATCGAAATCAAAGGAATCCTGAACGGAACCACAAACTACATCCTGACCTGCATGGAAAGACAAGGTATCTCCTTCGAAGAAGCCTTAAGACAGAGCCAGGAAAGAGGCTTTGCGGAAAAAGATCCAAGCGACGATATACTCGGATACGATCTCATCCGGAAATCCGCAATTCTCCTTTCCGTTCTCTCTAGAAAAGAAGTCGACCAGAAACAAATCATCTCTTTTCCGATGAACAAAATCACCAGGAAAATCCTAGAAGATATCGAAGCGGAAAACCTCACACTGAAATACATCACGGACATCCGCCATCAGAAAGATTCATCCTCCGTTTTGATTTCCCTTACCGCTTTGGAAAAAGAAGATGCACTTTCAAGAATCGAATACGAAAACAATGCCATACTCATCGAGAACAACCGAAGTGCCGATAGTCTGACCTGTTCGAAAGGAGCAGGAAAGTATCCCACAGCTGACAGCATGCTCCAGGATTATCAGAGAGTGAAGAATCACATCGAATATCCACTTCAGATTGAAGGCAAAGAACGACTATCCAGCAACGTTTCCGGAACCTTTTTTGCCTATAAAGGAAATGACAGAACCATCCTGAATGACCCCAGTATAGAAACGCTAAACAGCTACGATGTCGTCATCCATGTAAACAGAGAAAACAACAAATGAAGAAATTCTTCAGATTCGGTAACTCATCCCTATCCTGTTTGGAAGAATTCAAGAAGATGAGAGAGATCATCCTATCCGATCCGGATAGGAAAACCATCGTCGTCTCTGCCATCGAAAAAAGGAATCCAGAAGACAACAAAATCACCAACCTAGTCTATCTTGCCTATCAGCATACCAAATACCCTGTTGATTTCAATCCACTGTTCGAAGAAAAGCAGAAACGGTATTGGAAAACACAAAAAGAACTTCATTTGAAAATCAATCTGGAAGAAGAATTCACAAGAATCAAACATTAGGACATTTTGGAAAAAGAACTCATCTCCAAAAGAGAATACTTCTCTGCCAAACTGATGGCCGATTATCTCGAATATGATTTTGTCGAAGAAAAAGATCTCATTGCCTTTACCTATGACGGAAATCGACGAAGAAAAGACAATCGTACAAATAAAGAATACATCCGTTTCCCATGATAAGATGGTTGTACCTGTTTTTTCTGAACCATCCGAACGGAAAGATTTGCCACACCTTCTGATGCCGGTGATAACTTTTATAAAACCTTTATGACGTCTTATTTGAAGTGTTTCCAATTATTTATCTCTTTTTATCTCCATTTCGGACATCTCAATTTAGTTAATGATGAAACTTCAAGCCTGTCAACGACCTGGAAATCCGAGGTGAAACCATCATGGACATTCCCTTCAGAAAAAGTCGGTTGAATCAAAAAAGACTATTCAGGGAAGTCATAGGAGAAAACTGGATAACACCGAAGAAACCCCAAGACAATGATTGGAAGAAATCAGCCGTGATGATGGATGGAATGAAGGAAATCCATGACATCATCAAATTCTGCCTTGAATGCCTCGAAGGTTCCCTTCAGTTCCATCGTGAATTCGAAGACATCCTCCGTATAGAAGGCTCTTCTCAGAAGAAGAGAAGAATCCTTCATTACAGACAGGGAAAATACTCTGTCTTTTTTGTTGAAAGCATTGATCAAAGAACCTTTTTCAATTCTATCGACCAAAAACGGAAAATAGACATCCATCTCTACATAACCTGTTTCAAAAAAAATCATTTCCAAGTGGAAGGAAACAGAATCATCATAGGAAAAATCCTTCTGGAACCGAATCCCTTTGTCCTTGTTCTGTCCAAGGATTGCTTCTATATGATCAAAAGATGCCTGGAATTCCTTTTCGAACTGTCTTTCTATGATCGTAGACAAAGAATGAAGATCAAGCATGTTTGCGTACCTCGTTTACAAGACGAACAAAAGCCTCAGCATCATAATCGAAAACATATCCGAAGAAAGCACCCAGCTTAATCACGGCGTCCCTTTCGTCCAGGACGGTAAGTTCCCTGCGATGAAAAACAAGTCTGCCATCCTCAAAAAAGGCAAGAACAAAAGGATTCGAAAGCCTAAAAGCGTTCAATGCCTCAAAATCCTCTCTCTTCAGAATGCAGGAAAGGGAAAAAGAAGCAGCCGAATTCCCAATAGAAAAGGAACAATAGAAAGGATAATCCAGCTGAGAATCCACAAACGAAAACGAACCCTTCAGAAAAGAACCACTTTCCTCCAGGCTCTCAATGTCAAGCTCCGGATATTCCTTTTTCCACTCCTTTAGAAAACGTTCTTTCTCCATCTTTTTTCTCCTTTCCGAATGATATTATTGTATCATCTAAGCAAATAAGGCAAAAGAAAAGACAGCCCAAAACGGGCTGTCTATATGTTGTACAAAGAAGAAAACTACATCAACTTCATGAACAGCTCTTTGACCTGTTCCTGAGTGGCTTCTCTCGGATTTCCAGGATAGCAGGCATCCTTGAGGGCATCTCTGGAAATATTGTCGAGATCTTCCTTCTTGATTTCCGGGCACTTATCCGGAATACCGACATCATTGCCGAGTTTCTTCACGGCAGCAATGGCAGCAGCTCTGTATTCGTCCTGAGACATCTTATCGACATCCTTGACACCAAGAGCGATGGCAATATCCTTGTACTTGGTACCGGAAACAGGAGCATTGAATTCCATGGCAATCGGAAGAAGCATAGCGCAGGCCTTTCCATGCGGAATATCATAGTAGGCAGAAAGAGTATGGGCCATGGCATGATCGATACCAAGACCGACATTGGAGAATCCCATACCGGCGATATACTGGCCAAGAGCCATGCCTTCTCTTCCATCCGGATCATTGTTGACAGCAGCTCTGAGGTTCTTTCCGATGATTTCGATGGCCTTGATATGGAACATATCGGACATTTCCCAGGCACCCTTTGTGATGTAGCCTTCGATGGCATGAGTCAGGGCATCCATACCGGTGAAGGCAGTAAGCCCCTTTGGCATAGAGGACATCATATCCGGATCGACAAAAGCGACAACCGGAATATCGTGGACATCGACGCAGACGAATTTTCTGACCTTTTCCGTATCGGTGATGACATAGTTGATGGTAACTTCAGCAGCAGTACCGGCAGTAGTCGGAACGGCAAAAATCGGAAGAGCCGGCTTCTTGGTCGGAGCAACACCCTCCAAAGAACGGACATCAGCGAATTCCGGATTGGTGATGATGATACCGATAGCCTTGGCAGTGTCCATGGAGGAACCACCGCCGATAGCCAAAAGGAAGTCAGCACCGGCCTTCTTGCAGGCCTCGACACCACCAGTCACATTTTCGATGGTCGGATTCGGCTTGATGTTGGTATAAAGCTCATAAGCAATGCCAGCCTTGTCGAGAAGATCCGTAACCTTAGCGGTGACTCCGAATTTGACAAGGGAAGGATCAGAGCAGACAAGAGCTTTCTTGAATCCTCTGTTCAAAGCTTCCGGAACGATGTTTTCGATAGCACCATGTCCATGATAAGAAATCTCATTCAGAACGAAACGATTTGCCATAAGTTTGGCTCCTTTCTATATACTTCGATTATTATAAAATGTCCGATGAAAACTATCTATCCAAATCCGTTTGATTTTGAACAAATTATCACGAAAATGACAAAACAAGCAGACTTAAAACCGAAATCAAAGCAAAAAAATCAAATTCAATCACAAATACCAAAAAAACATTCCAACTAACGTCCGATATCCTTTCCGTTCACTTCCACATCCGAAACAGCTTCCGAAACAAAGATTTCCTCACCCATAAGATTCCGATACTCGTCATCCACAGAATACATGAAATTCGAAAGTGAGATTTTCCGGCATCCAGCAAGATATAGTACGTTGGGCTTGCTGTCCTCGATGAACATCATTCCCTCACAGGGTCTAAGGTCCTTCTTGTCGATTGTCCATTTGGACTTCCGGTGAAGGAAAAGACTGACATTCGAGAAACGGATATTCTCAATCGCATCGGGAATCTCACCGTAAACGACGATTCCGTTTTCACTATCCATCATGAGATTCGAGAACGTGATATCGGAAATTTTCTGTTTGGTGACCTCTCCGCTCCGCCTCAAAGCGGTGATTGAAACAGGTTCCCCATATCCCCAGTAATAAGGTTTGGCAAACGCACGGGTCGAAATACGGATATTCTCGAACAGGCAATGATCAATTTCGCCATCATCCCTAAGTTGGAAAGAGATGCCGCGGTTTGAATCATGGATATTAATGTTCTCGACATGGATATCATGGAACCTTCCACAGGATTCGCTTCCGAATTTTATCGCTCCGCTTGTGGACATCAGATCGCAATGGCTGACATGAACCTTTCCTAAGTCGCCGTATTTGCGATTCGCACTGGTATTCTTGAAGACAATGGCATCATCCGCACACTGAATGCTGCAGTCTTTGATTTCGACATTCTGGCAGTGGTCCGGATCAATTCCGTCGCAGTTGGCAAGTCTCATGTTGTTCCGGATGGAAACATGATCGATGAAAACATAACGGCATCCGACCAAATGAACCGTCCAGAAGGCAGAACGCCTAAGAAGAACATTCTCGATAACAAGATTCTCCACATCCTCCATGAAGATAAGAGGCATCCTGGGATAGAAAAGCCCGTCGATAAGATAGCGGTTCTGTTTCCCGTAGAAAATTTCCTCGTTGCCATCGATCACACCATCTCCGGAAATTCTGATATTCTTAGCATGCATAGCATAAAGGAAGAACATCTTCGGCTTCCCATCATAGTCGCAGTTTAAAAAGCTCGGTACATCAAGACTCTTCAACATCCTTTCCTTGGAAAACAAGGAGAAATCATCTCCGGCCTTAAGAACACATCCCTTTTCCAAAAACAACTCAATATTGTCTTTCAGTACAATCGTACCGGAGGAATAGGTTCCACTAGGAAGGCATACTCTACCTCCGCCAGCAGAAGCCAATTCATCAATGGCCTTCTGGATAATCGGGGAATTATCAGCAATTCCCTCTTTCAGAACACAGCGGATTGATTCCATAAAACACCACCTTTCAGGATAAGAATATTATATGAGAAGCGAAAGGAAAACCAAAAATCATTTCTTCCACTCAAAGAGATAGAATCCGATATAATAGAGGCAAGGAGAAAAACCATGAAAATTGCATTACCTTATGACGCTAAAAGCCAGGAACTGTTCCAGCATATGGGAAAGACAGAAGCCTTCAAAATCTATGAAATCGATGACAAAACGAAAACAGTCCAATCCACGGAAATCGTAAAGACAAACGGAGAAAAGCACGGCCAGATTGCCGACTTCCTTTCCGAAAAAGGAATCGATGTCCTCGTTTGCGGAGGATGCGGAGACAGAATGTACGATCTGCTCAAATCGAAAAACATCCTCTGCTTCACTTCCCAACAGGGAAACTGCGACAAAATCATCGAATCCTACCTGAATAATACGATGGAGAAAGTGAATAAACCGACCCATGCCTGCCACAACGGAGAATAAGACTGCAGATCTGAATACAGCCAAAGGACTTCCCTCATCCGACGAAAACAACTTCGAGAAAAGGAAAAAAGCAGCAGAAGAAGGATATACCTTCATTCTGTCCAAAGAAGTCTCGCTTTCCGCCTTGGACAAGTACAACGACGAAAACGAAATCCAGACCATGAAGGATCTTGCAAGAACCGATAACGAAACAAACCCCTTCCACAATTTCCTCTTCTGCTATTCCGACGAGGCCATGGACCTTGTCAGGCCGCTTCCTTTCCTGGAGTTCTTCGGAGGATACGATGCACTGGTCATCGACCTGGATAAATGCCTCTGGAATTCGATGAGCGATGCAGAGACAATCCTTTTCAACAAGCTGTTCAAAGAATCCAAGAAACCCGTCTATATCTATTTTTCCTCCGATTCCTATCCCACTGTTCCGTTTGTAAAAGGGTTATCCGAAATCGGGCTTAAGGGAATCATCATCAAAGACAACGGAAACGAAGAAAAAATCGAAAATATCAAAAAAGAAGTCCAGGTCAAAATTCTCATCGAAAAAGGAAACATCATCCAATAAAGGAGACACCTATGCCAAACGGTATAGGTGTTTTCAATATTCTTAAAAGCCGCTTATAGATATCTTCTTAAATCCTCAATGATCTTTTCTGTCCTCATCCTAGCCCCCTCACTGGTAAGATGGTCGTCGATCTTATAGAAATCATAGGCCGGATAAAAAGAATCCTCCATCGAAGAGATGATCGGAAGATGAATCCTGTCGTTCAACAGTCGTTCTAGTTCTCTGCGGTTTTCAATCGTCGATTCCTTTGTCAAGGAATCGATGTTCCTCGGTGCATACGTATAAAGCACCTTTACATCCTTTGCTGTATAAGAGTCATAGAACGAATTGTATCGATCAAACAGCTCATCTGTAAACCTACTTACGGTATAGTCGATCTCAGGCTGATAGATTCTTCCGGAGAGAACGTCACCTTTTCTATCCAGGGAAAAATCCATATATTCGTTATAGATCTTGCTGTTATACTGATTTCCGTCATCGTCATAATAAAGAGGAGAAACAGAATAATCCTGACTATACATTTCTCTCTTCTCTGCCATATAGGCAAAAAAGGCATCGAACACACCCGTATACCGGGAAAGATCCACATAGGAAAAAAGCTGATAGTCGGCTTCTACCATTCTAAAGAAACGATAATCCAATTTCCTATCCACGAAGAACTGAAGATCCAAGGCATTGACATCGAATTCAGGGGAAACGAGAAGAACATCCCCATCGCTTAGAAAATGTTCGATGATCTCAAGCTGCGGCATCTGGTTGGTGTAGGCAAAGACCCCCATGTTGATAGGATGATAGTCAGGATAAGCAGCCTCAAGCAAAGAAGAATCATAACCGTATCGGGTCGTAGAGCCGGAGAAAAGGACGATTTTTCTTTCGTTCTGATACTGATAAAGCAGATCACACTTATCCGAGAATAAAGCAAAATACGTATTCATATAACAAGGATTGTTCCTTGTATTGATTCTAAGACTATGAATCGAGGTGTTGACAAAAGAAGAATCCGAAATGGCATAGAACTCATCAAACAAGGAAAGCGTTTGAATACGGCAATTCAGAAAACTACCATCTTCGATTCGATGTACGGAATAAGGTATAAACAATATATCCGCATCCGTGTTGATAAAGCAACCATTATCAATGGCAACAAGTTTCATTCCATCGATAAAAGATGGAAGAATAATCTCCTTTTCATTTCCGCAATAAGACACAAGCTTACATGTATCAGCCGAAAGTCTGGAGACGACAAAAGAAGAACGGGACGTCTCTTTTTTGAAATCAGCAACTAGTTTCTGGCATTTCCGATCGAACCTGCTTCCCAAAGGTATGCTTTCCTGCATACCATCCTCTTTATATCCGTATAACTGATAACCATCCTTTATTAAATCAAGATCCGGAAGATTGACTCTCTTATGTTCACGGTATAACGGATAACGGTAATCCTTTTCTTCTTCTCCGTTCAAACTTCCACCGGAAAAATCAACGGAAACAAAATCAGTAGTGGTAGAAACACTTACCAATGTCGGATAGAGAACATTCTTCAAAGTTAAAAATGCGGTATTCCCCGAATATTCCAAAGCATAATCATCATACGAGACAGCAGTTATTCTTGAATCATTCAAAAGACCAAGCTGAAAAGAGGCGTTTTCGCCTCTTTTGATTCTGACAGTAGGGGAAAACACCCGATAATCGTCACCTTTTTCAATCATGACTGTAATCCTGTCGTCCTTCACAAAGGATTGACAGGAAGTCAGAAGAAAAGGAAAAAGCAGCAAAGGCTCAAGCCATGTGTATTTCATATCGGAATCATTCTAAAGGAAAAAGACCGGAAGGACAAGAACAACCTTTACCTACCGGTCTTGAATTCGATTTAGATAATCTTCTTGTAATTGACGTGGAAAGCCTCCGCAAGTTCCTTCAGCTGATCATTGGTGATGGACTGTCTCACATGTCCCTGAGTCAGGAAATAGATCTGGGCAGACTTTTCCACTGTTTCCAAAAGGCCGAAGGCTTCGTCGATGGTCTCTCCCATTCCGAATACACCATGTGCTCCCCACAGAACAACTCGATAGTGTTCGGCTTTCTTGGCCGTAGCAAGACCGATATCGTTTCCACCGCAGAGCATCCAAGGAAGATAACCGACGCCTTCCGGGAAAACGACGATGCATTCGGTGGACATTCTCCACAAAGTGCGGGTGATTTCATCCTCATCCGGAGGAAGAACATATGTCAAAGCAAGCGTGTGGGTCGCATGGCAGTGCATGACGACATGGTGCTTCGGATCGATTCTGAGACGGGCAATATGTGACATCATATGAGATGGGAACTCACTTGTCGGAGCTCCACCATCCTCGAATCCCCAGAGAAGCTCAGCACTATGGCCGTCTTTTCCAATACGGACAATGCCGAGATTGGATTCCGGTGCGACTTCGACATTCTTGAAATATTTTCCGGTACCGGTAACAACAAATACCTTGCCGATCAGTTCCGTAGCATCAAAAGTGAAGTGAAAGACACGAATCGGATTTTCAGGAAGATAATTCTGATATTCTTCCGGATCGATGATGACAGAAACATTTCCGCCGTTTCTTTCATCCCAGCCAAGACGATACATATTGGTAGTCAGACGGATGACTTCTCTTACTGTAGGTAAATCAACGATTCTCATTTTGAATTTGCTCCTTCTTATTTTCTCTTAGCCAGAACATTTTTCTCGTAATCTTCGACGTCCTCAAGCCAGGAAGAACCGACTGCCACATGGTTCTTGTAGCAATAGTAATCATAGACGTCAGCCCAAGGCATTGCCTTGAATTCCTCGGTGAGAGCAAGACGCTTGGTATACTGAACCTTGTTTTCCATTTCGATCATCTTCTCTCTCGGTTCCAGATAAGCCCTCAACAAAGCTTTCTGGGTAGCGCGAGTACCGATGACCCAGGCCGCGATACGATTGATGGTTGCATCGAAGAAATCCAATCCGATATGAGTCCTGTCGATCAGCTGATCGCGGACAAGAGCCTGAGCAATACGATTGAGCTCATCATCCAGGATGACGACATGATCGGAATCCCAGTTGACCGGACGGGAAACATGAAGAAGAAGTTCCGGAGTATACATGAGTACGGAAGAAATCTTGTCGGAAATATATTCAGAAGGATGATAATGACCGCTATCAAGATTATCGGCAATCTGATGCTTGATGGCATAACCCAAATAGAATTCTGCACTTCCTACAGTATAGCTTTCGGCACCGATTCCAAAGAACTTGCTTTCAACGGCAAGAAGTTCGTTCTTCTTATCATAAGGAGTATCAAGAATCTCATCCAAAGATGCTTCCAGTCTCTTTCTTGCTTCAAGCCTTGAATACGGATTATCCTTCATTCCATCCGGAATCCAGATATTCGTGACACACTTTTCACCAAGTTCTCTACCGAAATAATCACCGATTCTGACACAAGCCTTACCATGACGGATCCAGAAGTCGCGGACTTCTTTGTCGGGAGAAGCCAAGGTGAAGTTATCCTTGTACATCTTATGAGAGAAGAAGGTCGGATTGAAATCCAAGCCGACTTTGTTCTTCTTTGCCCAATCTACCCAACCGGCAAAATCTTCCGGAACAAGTTCATCGACATCCCTTCCACCAAGAGGACGGGAAACATAGATAGCATGAAGATTCAGCTTGAAATGACCAGGAAGAAGACTCAAAACCTTCTCGACATCCTTCTGGAGTTCGTCGATGTTTCTCGCCTTTCCAGGATAATTTCCGGTAACCTGAATACCGCCGGACAGAGAAGCATCCGAAATAAAACCCTGGATATCGTCACCCTGCCAACAATGGAGGGAAATCTTCACTTTGTCCAAAGCTTCCATCGCCTTGTCGGTATCAACACCGATCTGGGCATAACGCTCTTTTGCAATCTGATAACGCTCTTCAATCTGATTCATAGAAATCACCTTTTAATTACCTTTCTGAATTTTTCGTATTTCTTATTCCAGATATCAACATCCAGAGGCAGATAGCTTAAAGAAGAAGTAGACCTATAGACAGCTTCCCTGGCTTCTTTGACATCCTTAAACACACCATGACGGATGAACTGCACCAAACTGTTTCCGATGACCGTAGCCTCCACAGGACCTGTGACTACCTTCCTATTGATGGCATTTGCCGTAAACTGATTGAGTACAACAGCCTGGTTTCCGCCACCCACGATAATCAATGAATCCATTCTGTGGGAAACCAATTTTTCAAGTGTCTCAATCAGAAGCCGATAGCTAAGTGCCATGGACTGATAGACAAGTCTCAAATACTGTTTCTCATCGGTCGGTTTCATTTGTCCGGTCCGTTCTAGATATCTATCGACTTTCTCGATCATTTCTCCGGGAGTCTCAAAGCACGGATCATCCACATCCAAATAGGAATCGATATCCTCGCTTTCATCCACATATTCCTTGATTTTCGAAACCGGAATCGGTTTTCCCTTATTCGCAAACTCCTTCCTCACCTCGTTGATCAGGAACATGCCCATGGTATTCTTAAGATAACGGACCGAAGAACCATATCCGATCTCATTGGTGAAATTCGCATTCCTGCTTGCCTCATCAAGAAGAGGCTCCTTCAGTTCCGTACCAAGCAAAGACCACGTTCCTGAAGAAAGATAGGCAAACTGACCAAACCCATCCGTACCAAGAACTGCACTTGCCGTATCATGGCTGCAACAGGCAAGAACCTCAACCGGTTTACCTTTATATCCATCCGGATAAGCCTCTTTTCTCAGATAGCCATAGCTCTCACCGGGATAAATGATTTCCGGGAAAACAGAAGCAGGAAGAGAAAGAGAGGCAAGAAGCTCCTCATCCATTTTCTTTTTCCGGCTGTCATAAAGGGAAGTCGTCGAAGCATTCGTCTCTTCCATACGGATGCTGCCTGTAAGGAAATAGGCAATCAGATCCGGAATCAGAACAACTTTGTCTCCAAGTCTGATTCTCTCATCTTTATAGAGCTGATAAATCGTATTGAAATGAAGATTCTGGATTCCGACTTTCGAGTAGATCTTTTCAAAAGGAATCTTATCAAGGAATTCCTTCTGTTTCCCGAAGGAATGTCTATCCCTATAACAAAGAGGCAAACCTTTCAGATTCCCATTCTGATCAAGAACCCCATAATCCACCGCCCAAGTGTCGATGGAAGCGCTTTTCACGTCTGGATGTTCCGCCAAAGCCTTTTTAAGACCATTCTGGATATTGTTCAAGAGAAGCGGGAAATCCCAATACAAGGTATCATCCTTTTCGACAAGACGGTTTTCGAATCTGGCATTCTCCTCATAGGAGATGATTCCATCCTTTTCCGTTACCGTCATGACTCTTCCGGAGGTAGCTCCGATATCTATAGAAATAACTTTCATATATTTTCTCCGGTAATAATATATCAAAAAAAATCTCACTTTTTTCGTTTGATTAAACGATTGATAAATAAGCTTTCTAAAAGTCGAATCAATCACAAACAATCAATTTCAATCACGAATAAGGGCTTACAAAAGAGATATTAAACAGCAACAGTACGATATTTGCTTGTTTTTGAAAAGTAAAAAAGCCAGCAGAGTGGTTCAAAACTATGTGTTCATTTATGAAAAACAATCATTCTCATAATCAATCGTTCCGTAGTTATTTACAAAAAAAAAAAATATATATAATATAAATAGACGAGCCAGAAAGCGAATTCACTATGTAACCGTCATAGCTAACAAGTATTCCACCTAAAGCAGACCATCCATATCATCTATCCCGGTTCGAATTGTCCGATTCGGCCACAAACTATTTATACGCATACGCAAGTTCAAGTTCTGCAATCTATCTGTCGTTGAAGCGATACGAAAACTACGGCTTCGTCAAATACGATGCAGAGATTACCTATTTCAAGGAGTAAACATCATGAAAAAAACAAAACTAGGTCTTAGCCTTCTATCCATCCTACCTTTTCTTCTCTTTTCCTGTTCTGGTGAGAAAGACTACAAACTCGTAAGCTACGATCATGCAAGGGATAGCTATGTCCCACTCATCGAGGACTGCGATTACACCTACGACGAATTGAAGAAATATCTTACCAATCTTCCGTTCCTTATTCCCGGCGACAGGATCAAAATCGATTACGACAAGGAAGGAAATCCAAAATCCTTCAAGCTGATCGAAGCAAAAACTGTTCTTTTGAATGCATGGTACAGTATGCCATGCGGGGATATTACCAAAGCTTCATATAATGATTATACCTATTCTTATCAAACCAAGCAGAAAACAGAACCACAGGATGTTTTCTCAATCCATAGTGCATGGAAAGAATTGATCACAACAGATTTGGCCATAACAGAAAAACTTCCGGAAAAAACGACGACCCAGTTCTATTTCACTTATAACGAAAATATCAAATGGGATAAGGATGACAACAAAATCGTCATCCAATCCGTTTGGGATACCGAAGCATTCGAAAAATACGTAAAGCGGTAAACTAAAAAGCGTCTCAGGAAACAATATCCTGAGATGCTTTTTTCATTTATTCAAATAACCTTTGAACTCGTCGGTATGAAGAATCCGGTTTGCGTTCTCGACACGTTCTTTTGTCGGAGGAAGAACACCTTCCAAACGATATGGGATGTTGAGAAGCTGATACTTGTGGATCCCCAAGGTATGATACGGAAGCACTTCGACCCTCTGGACGTTGGATAGAGTCTTGATGAACTCATACGTCCTGGAAAGAAGGAGGTCATCGTCCGTAATAGTAGGAACCAAAACATGACGGATCCAGATTGGGAATTTCTTCTGATCCAGATAGTGGAACATATCCAGAACATTCTTGTTATCCTTACCGGTCAGTTTCTTATGGATCTCGCTATCGATGCATTTGATATCGAGCATAATGAGGTCGATGTTTGCAAGAAGTTCATCGAATTTGGCTAGATAGGAAGGATCCAAAGAGAAATTGGCCCCACTTGTATCGATTGTGACATGGACGTGGTTCTTCTTGCAGAGTTTGCAAAGCTCGACAAGGAAATCCATCTGGACAAGCGGTTCACCTCCGCTGATCGTTACCCCGCCATTGTCCTTCCAATAGGTATGGTACCGGTAGAGCTTTTTGAAAGCATCTTCCGGAGTGATGGCCATACCCTTTTCCAGAATCCAGGTATCCGGATTATGGCAGAACAGACAGCGGAAAGGGCATCCTGTCAAAAAGAGGATGGACCTGACACCAGGTCCATCCACCAAACCGAAGGATTCAAAGGACTGGTAATAACCTGTTACCATGCTTTTGATCCTCTCTTAAAGACTAAAGATGATCGTGGAAAGTACGGGAGATGACATCAAGCTGCTGTTCTCTGGTGAGATCGATGAACTTGACGGCATAACCGGAAACACGGATCGTGAAGTTGGCATATTCCGGCTTCTCCGGATGTTCCATGGCATCGAGAAGCTTCTCTTTGCCGAAGACATTGACATTGAGGTGATGGGCACCCTGGCTGAAATATCCATCGAGGACCTGATCGAGATTCTTGACTCTTTCTTCGGGAGTATGACCCAAAGCATCCGGATTCATGGTCTGGGTATTGGAAATACCATCGAGAGCATATTCATACGGAAGCTTGGCAACGGAATTGAGAGAAGCAAGAAGACCATTGTTTTCGGCACCATAGGACGGATTGGCACCTGGAGAGAGCGGTTCGCCTGCTTTTCTTCCATCCGGAAGAGTACCAGTAGCCTTACCATAGACGACGTTGGAAGTGATGGTAAGAATGGAAGTGGTAGGTTCGGAGTTACGATATGTATGATGCTTCTTGACCTTGGTGATGAAGGTATGGAGAAGTTCGATAGCGATATCATCGGCTCTGTCATCATCGTTTCCGTATCTTGGGAAGTCACCTTCAATCTTGAAATCGGTGGCAAGACCCTTTTCATCACGGATAGCAGTGACCTTGGCATACTTGATGGCGCTGAGAGAATCAACGACATGGCTGAAGCCGGCAATACCGGTTGCAAAGGTTCTTCTGACATCTGTATCGATCAAAGCCATTTCGGCAGCTTCATAATAATATTTGTCATGCATGTACTGGATGAGATTGAGGACATTGACATAGACATCGGCAAGCCAATCCATCATCTTGTCATACTTGCTGACGACTTCATCATAATTGAGGACATCGGAAGTGATCGGCTGATAGGCCGGACCGACCTGCTGATAGGTTTTCTCGTCGACACCGCCGTTGATTGCGTAAAGCAAGCACTTGGCAAGATTGGCTCTGGCGCCGAAGAACTGCATTTCCTTACCGGTCTGAGTAGCAGAGACACAGCAGCAGATGGAATAATCATCTGTCCAGATCGGTCTCATGACATCATCGTTCTCATACTGGATAGAGGACGTGGTGATGGAGATGTGGGCAGCATAGGCCTTGAAGTTTTCCGGAAGCCTGGTAGACCAGAGAACCGTAAGGTTCGGTTCCGGAGCAGGTCCCATGTTCTCAAGAGTATGGAGGAAACGATAATCGTTCTTTGTGACCATGCTTCTTCCGTCATCACCCATACCGGCAACTTCCAAAGTAGCCCAAACCGGATCACCGGAGAACAGAGCTTCATAGGAAGGAATACGGGCAAACTTGATCATACGGAGCTTCATGACAAGATGGTCGATGAGTTCCTGGGCTTCCTCTTCGGTGAGGACACCCTTTTCAAGATCTCTCTGGATGTAGATATCCAAGAAGGTAGAGATTCTACCGACGGACATAGCGGCACCGTTCTGAGTCTTGGTAGCGGCAAGATATCCGAAATACAGCCACTGGACAGCTTCCTTGGCATTCTTTGCCGGAGCGGAGATATCGAAACCATAGCTCTTAGCCATGACCTTCATCTCGCCCAAGGCACGGATCTGCTCGGAGAGTTCCTCTCTCTGACGGATGATATCATCGGTCATTGTCTCGTCGCCGCAGTTCTCGAGATCATACTTCTTCATGGCAATCAGGTTATCGATACCATAGAGAGCGACTCTTCTGTAATCGCCGACGATTCTTCCTCTACCATAGGTATCCGGAAGACCGGTGAGGATCTTGTTGTGACGGACCTTGAGCATTTCCGGAGTATAGGCATCAAAGACACCATCATTGTGAGTCTTATGATACTGAGTGAAGATCTTATGAAGTTCCGGATTCGGAGTATATCCATGGGTAGTAAGAGCCTGTTCAGCCATCTTGATGCCACCATAAGGCATGAAGGCACGCTTCAAAGGCTTATCGGTCTGAAGACCGACGATCTTCTCGAGATCCTTGTACTGCTCACTGATGTATCCCGGCTTATGGGATGTGATGGAAGAGACGATATCGGTGTCCATATCGAGGACGCCGCCCTTGGCTCTTGCTTCCTTCTGAAGCTTCTGAAGTTCGCCCCAGAGAGTGTCGGTGGCCTTTGTCGGACCTGCTAAGAAGGAACTGTCTCCATCATAAGGAGTATAGTTTTCCTGGATGAAGTCACGGACATTGATGTCGAACTGCCAGTGTCCGCCCTTGAATCCTTCCCAAGCAATAGAATCTTTTTTGATACTCATTTCTGTATCCTCCTATTGTGATTCGTTATTTTCGGTACAAGTATAAAGGTTAAGGCTTCAAAAATAAACTGATATGCTCAGGCAAAAACCTTGAAAGCGCTATTTTATTAGTCTTGACTAATCGACATGTACCTATTACACGCGAAACATTATACACTTTTCTTTTTGACTTGTATACAAGTTTGCACTCCGAACAGAAGCAACCAGAAGCCATGTTTTGATTGAAAATTTTTTCATAACATGCTAAAATAAGTCATCAAGAAAGAGGTAACAGATGATAAAAGAATTGTTTTTCTCTATTTCCTTTATCGTCTCTTTTGGGAATAAAACTTTTTCAAATGCAACAATAGTCTATGATGCAATCACAAATCATTCATCTGCAGTTTCCCCTTTTAGAAGAATCGGTGGTTTAAGTCGTAATAAAGTCCTTGATTGTGATGATGGATATGTCTATTTTTATACAGAAACTTACAAAGCACCTTTCACATCAAGATCCGATTTATATATAGAGCATACTGTTACGGAGTTCACTCCTGGTCATGTTGCTCGAAATAATGGAGATGATTCATACAAAGATTACAATTTGAGTAATGGCTATGTTCACCTGAAGCTCGAACGATACTCCGAAGACGGTAAAGAAGGAGGCGAAATCGCTCCTAAAGACTATTGGCCAAAAAGCACTAGTTTTACAACAACCATCAGTTCCAATTTTGGCGGGTCTACAAACCTGGATTTTTCTTCTGAAACCGGGGTGGAAATAGGAAACGGGGCATCTATCAGCAGAAAAGAAGGAAACGGTGCTGGTATCACATTAAGCTTTGACAAAACGGTTTCAACCGTTATGGAAGATCCCACTCTTTCATCGCAGTTTTCATCCAACGATAAAAATGAAGCTCAATGGTCGATTTCATCTCAGAACAAATCGATTGCCGGTTCTGTTACTTATTGCCTAGATACTTACTATCTTTTCGAAATAGCTAGCGAAGTCACAAATGCCAACAGGGATGCATTCATCCTGACATATGAAGTCATGTATCAAGGAACATACAAAGTACTTTGGTGGTGGCAAGATGGTTGGACATTTAATACCAGTGTAAGGATTTCTTGTTTCTTATGAATTCTAAAATATTCAATGGCTCTATAGCCCTTTTGATTTCCGGTGCAATCGTATTGGCTGGAGGAACCATAGGCAAAGATTCCAGTATAAATACATTCAGCTTTGCCGATGCAATATCGATTTTGGGATTAGCATTGCTTATTCTGGGATTGATTCTTCTAATCATCTCTTTCCTCAAGAAAGATCACTGAACCATAGTCATCAGCAAAGCCGACACAACAGATGGGATTATATGAAAAGATGGGGATATTTTCATCCGTTTTGGAAAATCCTCATCTTTTTTCTTTTATTTCAGCTGAAGACGTTGTTCTCGTTTCCCGACTTCATGTTGCTTACGATTCATGGATAAACCAATCACTACTGATTCAGAGCACTTTCCGGATAAAGATACTGAGAATACATAGACCATGTATAATCCGTCTTGTATTTGGAAAGAACATCATCGGATACGAATATTTTTGCCGAGGAACCCTTCATAAGCTCAGTTCCCACCTTCAAAGAAGAAGGGGAAGAATTGGTCAAAACCACTTCGCAGACATCATGGAAACAGCCATCGGCAAGTTCACGGATATTGTCCTGGACTGTAACCCTTCTTGCCGCACTGCCCGAAAAGACATCGGCTAAGAAAGATACCACCGGCTTATCCTTATACATGGAAGGAATCACAAGTTTTTCTCTCTTTCTTCCTTCATCGGTAAGTCCGATGACAGAGCAGGAATCCTCTCCCTCTTCGATTCTGAAGAAAGAAATATCCTCGTCGTTCTGTCTGACATATTCCTTCCGGATCGGAAGCGGAGCAACCGGAACCTCGACATCCGTTTTCGAATCATCCATAAGCTCAAGCTTGATATCCTTGATGAAGCGGATGGTATTGTAGATGCTTCCGCTGTTGTTCAGATGGTAATTGGTATCATAGAACCACAAAGCATCCAATACAGAATCATGAGGATTACCCATGATCGGAAAATCCAGAAGAGAAGAAAGCGTCTCATAGAAAGCATCGATCCCATCGGGATTCTCGATGGCCTTATTGTTCATCGGAGCAAACCGATAATACATCTTTGCCCCTTTCTCTCTTATCTTCTTGTAATACGAATTCAGATAAGAGAGATAATCGGCATCGAGAAGAGAAGCATCGAAGGAAATCATCCTGGTAAGATCCGCAAAACCGTCCATGGCATTCCCGCTCGGAAGAGAAGAAGAAATATCTCCATACTCATCAAAGGAAGATCTCATATAAATATCCCCGGTAACCGGCTTAGAGGAAGTCCAATAGGAGAACTTCGACTTCGTGAACTCCGGTATGGAAGAAATCATCTCCATCCTGTTTTCCAAGGCAACATAGTTCAAAAAGGAATAATTTCCGTCGAAAGCCTGCCAGAGCAAGGAAGGAGAAAAATAATCGGAAAACATCTGACTGTGAAGCTCCGGAGAAAAAACGAGAATATCATTCTCCTTCATAAAAGGCAAAGCCATATCCAACATCACCTTGCTGCCAAGATCGGCATACAGCCCAAAATCGATGACCGTATATTCGGAAAGCTGTTTTTCCATCAAAGAAGAGCGGATGGAAAACGGGACCGAACTGCCACCTACGACCACAATCTTCTTTCTGTCCTTGTTTGCTTCGAGTCTTCTGATCTTATAAGGAAGTTCGGCCAAATAAGTTTCATCGAACTGACTCGGGATCAGAAAAGCACCGCAAAAAGCGGCTCCTGGAAAAAGAAGCGCGAAAACAAGCGACAAGATGACAAAAACAACAACACTTTTCTTTGTTTTCATATCAGAACTGGAAATAGATGAATCCACCTCCCAAATGATTGGTCGAAAGATAGACAGAAGCAAAAACAACAAGAACAACAAGAGAAACATACAGAGCACAATCCATGATGCCCTTGCTCTCATCCAAGGAGATAAACGGAAGCCTATCAACAAATACAATCAAAGAAAAGGCAGCGACACAATAGAAGAGATAAAAACCGTCATGGAAAGACTCAAGACCTGTTCCCGAAACAAACGAAGTGAATATTCTTGTTAAACAGATACCGATTTCCGTAACGCTCTGACAACGGAAAAAAATCCAGGAAACAAGAACAAGGAAGAAAGTCAGCGGAACATAAAACCATTTTCTTTCATGGCCTTTGAACAATCCGGATACCATCACGAAGACCCCGCAGAAAAGGCCCCACAATACAAACGTCCAATTAGCACCATGCCACAGTCCGGAAAAGAAGAAGACAAGAAACATTGCAAGAAGCTGACGAAGCTTTCCATGTCTGTTTCCGCCAAGAGGTATGTATAGATAGTCCCTGAACCATCTTCCCAAAGAAACATGCCATCTACGATAGAAATCGGACATCGAATCAGCAAGATAAGGCCGATCGAAATTCTCGGAAAGTTCGACGGAAAAAAGATAGGCGCTCCCTTTTGCGATATCACAGTATCCGGAAAAGTCGCAGTAGATCTGTCCATAGAAGAACAACGTTGCAAGAAGAATCGAAAACCCGGAAGAAGAAGGAAGGTCAGAATAGACACGATTCACGAAAACAGCAAGAATGTCTGCAATCGCAATCTTCTTCACATAACCGGAAACAAGATAGCGGGATGCCTTCAGGGCATGTTCGACATCCAGGCGTTTTGCAGAAAGAAGCTGCGGAAGAAGATCATCAGCCCGCTCAATCGGTCCTGCGACAAGCTGGGGAAAGAAAGAAACAAACAAAGCATAATGGAAGAACTGATATACCGGAAGAGAATCCTTCCGGTACACGTCGATCACATACGAAAGAGTCTGAAACGTATAGAAAGAAATCCCGACAGGAAGAAGAATCGAAAAAGGAGAGAAAGTGGTTTTCCCACCGAAAAGATGAATAAGGTTCACAACCGATTCAGCAAAGAAATTCAGATATTTAAAAATAAAAAGAGATCCAAAAAGAAGGACAAGACAAGAGACAAGAAGAAGGCGTCTAATCCATAGCCTCTCAGCGTGATGAATCCAAATAGCAAACAAATACGAAGCCAGAGTCGTAGAAAAGATCAGAAAAAGAAGCTTCCATGAAGAACAGGCATAGAAAAAATAGGAAGCCACTAACAGAAAATATGGTTTTATCTTCCCTGGAAGAATCTGGTAAAGGAGGACAACGATAGGAAGAAAACACAGATAAGCAAGAGAATTAAACGCCATCTTTATTTACCGATTTAAAAACACATAGCAAAACAAAAAAGACAAGTAAAACAAAAGAAACCTCAGCCATGCTCTCCAAAAGCGAAGATTTTCCCAAAAAAGAATAAACTGAAAAACACATAAAAGACGCAAGGAAACAAATTCCGAAGATAAATCTATGTCTAAAGAAAACAAGGAAAACGAGAAGAACGACAGAGACAAGATATAAAGTCAAAAGAAGATAATTCTGAAACAAATAAGGCATATAGATATTTTACCCTATTTCCCTTTCCTTTACGATGAAATCGTTCATAATCCAAAGGAAATCCCATTTCATCGATAATCAAGGGAAGCTCTTTTCTTATTCCTGTACCCAGTTCTTTAACTCAGCAAAAATCAAAATGATTGCCCGTCTATATTTTTTCAGGCAACAATCGTGTACCATTGACAAATCTTATTTTGTTGATTAAACTATAAACAAGTCACCATTATAACAACTCAGAGCAAAAAAAACAAAACGCTTCTTTACAGCAATTGTCTAATTCATACTATGTTTATCACAAAAGAAGAAAAGATAATCTTATAAAGAACCCGATTCAGAAGTTCGTCCATTTACAAAATTCCTGGAGGTATAAAAATGAAGAAAACATGGATTGCACTACTTCCACTCTTCCTTGTCTCATGCAAAGGAAAGTCGAATCAGATTTCTTCTACCACCCCATCTCCGGATGGTCCTGTCAAATTCAAACTCGAATACAAAGAATCAGAGGACTATGAAATCCAGGTCGAAAATCCATCCGAAGATTCAACCTACCTGATCTCACAGACAGTACGATTCAAGGTTCAACTGAAAGACAAAGACCGAGAGCTTGTCTCCGTCTGTCTGAACGATCATGAACTAATTGATGATGAAAATTTCTATAGTTTCAAAATGCAGGCTTCCAAAAACGAAATCATCGTCAAAACAGCAAAGAAACCAGTCATCGACGAAAACGGAGAGAAAACCTTGCAATATGTAACCGCAAAAGAAAATGATTGCACCTTCGACTACATTCCAAGAATCACAGCCCTAGATTCTACCGACTACCTCGATCTCTACCAGAGAGACTTCCCCATCTATTCGAAGGAGACAAAAGAAGCACTCCATTCCTTCTTGCCCGGCGACAGAATCGAAATCTACAAAAACGAAGAAGGAAAAAATTCATATGGCCTTCTGACCCGGTTTAAACCGGCCAAAGGATCCTTGGTCTACGAAGAAACATCTACTGGAGGTACGTTCTATCTCCAGACTGAGGATAATCAGATTGATTCCAAGCAGGTAGTCACAGACATCATCTATGAAAACAGCTATAGGCAGTTAAACTATTCCGACTACGAAGACTACAAAGGAAAAGAGGTCTCAGTCTATTATTCCGATGTCGTCTCAGAAAAAGACCGAAACAAAAGGAAAGTATTTGGAATTAAAATCTAAAAACATACAATTTTAATTAAACAAAAGACATTGCTTATCGCAATGTCTTTTGTCTTATCTAAATATGATTATCCTCAGTCTCAGGGCCGTTGACAATCTTGATCTTACAATGAGCAAATCCGTACTTGCTCTTTGCCGTAAATTCCAGATATCCATCGACCGGATCTGGTTTCACGATGGCAAGAGCCTTTCCATAGTAGGCATTGGTCTTATTGTCAAGATAACTCCCCTTATAATACGGGCAGGCATTGCCTAGACCGAGTAGTTTTCCGTTCTTCACTTCGGTCACTTCGATCTCGTCATTGTCAAGACGTTTGACGATGCCATCCTCATCGGTAAACCACAGACGGATATAAGCAAGATCCCTATGATAATTCAGTGTCGCATTTTCCGGAAGTGCTCTGAATTCCGTATCCTCGCTGGAAGAAGAAAGAAGACAGTGACCAAGCTCCTTATCATCCTTGTCCAAAGCAACGGCTTTCAAAGTACCGGGCTGATACTTGATCTTGAAGGAATAGAGTCCATCCGGATTATGTCCTTTCTTCTTCTCTCCAATCAGGTTGTCGTTGAGATAGAGTCTGACCTTGTAGGCCTGGGAATAGACTTCGACCTCCGTCTTCTTTCCCTCATAACCCGGGAAATAGTAGCAGTAGTGTGCCCAGCTCAGTTTCCAACTGGACGGAGAATGCCCGAGCTCATAGTCCTTCGGGGAAATACAGGCCATGGATATCGTCTCCTGACGGAATGCAGTCCTAGTATATTTCATCTCAGCGCATTCGTTTCCGAGAATGTCGATACGTCCGCTACCTGCAAGAAGCCATCCGGCTTTGTCTTCATAGATATCCTTGTTTTCGGCGGCAACCCAGCTTCCGATTCCGGCCTCTCCGATATAATCCCATCCAGCCCAGACAAAGTCGCCGATGATTCTGGGATTGTTCTTGCTCAGTTCATAGAATTTTCCGGAATCCGCACAGAAGGTCTCGCTTCCCAGGATGAAACGATCCGGATATTTCTTCAGGTCATGCTTATAACGCTTGATGCCATAATTGTATCCGGCGACATCGAGCTTGGCAAACGCATCCCTGGTCTTCCAATCCGACTGCGGAAGCGTGGCACCGAATTTCATAAAACCGGCGCCGAAGATACCGGCAAGATTGTTGAAGAATTCACTGCCGACAGATTTCTTTTTCTTCTTCGGCTTATCCGTTTTCTTGGCTTCCTTCTTGGCCTTATCATCGGAGTAGACTCCGAATCCCCAGGAGAACAGGGCATTGAAGAAAATGTTGACTCCGCAGGTGCATGGTCTTGACCCATCCAGGGAATGAAGATATTGGGTCATCGTGTCGACGAATTCGATTCCCTTCTTCTGGGAGGTCTCGGCAACCTCGTTCCCTTCAGAATAAAGGATTACTGAAGGATGATTGAAGTCCTTGTCGACCATATCCTTGAGATCCTGCTTATACCAATCCAAGGCAAAAGAGGCATAATCGTACATCGTCTTGTGGATATACCAGCAGTCCGCATATTCATCCATGATGAACATACCGTATTTGTCGCAGGCTTCAAGAAGTGCCTTGGAAATCGGATTGTGGGCAGAACGGATGGCGTTGTATCCGGCTTTCTTCATGATCCTCACTCGCCTCTCTTCGGCAAAAGGATCCGCTACAGCACCAAGCAGACCATTATCGTGATGGATGCAGGCTCCATAGAGGATTTCCCTCTTTCCGTTGATCAGAAGCCCTTTCTCCTTGTTCAGCTCAACCTGCCTGATTCCGAATCTCTCAACAGCATCATCCTTCTCCAGACGGAGGTGAGCCTTGTAAAGATAAGGCGTATCGACATCCCAGAGATGACAAGAGGCAATCTCGATGCTTTCATCGATTTTATCGCAATCCACATAGGTCTTGGAGAAAACGCATTTATCCTCCTCATCGAGGATTTCCAGAAGAGCCATCGTCTTTTCGCTCAGAGAAGCCCTTACCTCGACCAATCCACGCTTATAGTCCAACGTCGAAATCTTGAAAGAACGTGGTTCGATATGCACTTTGGGAAGCACATAAAGATGCACAGGACGATAGATACCGGAACCTGTATACCACCTGGAATTCGGCTGAGAAGAATTATCAGCAATGACCTGAATATGGTTCTTTCCGCTATGGACGAATTCCGTGGCATCGAAAATAAAATCCGTATATCCGTACGGACGATAGCAAGCTTCCTTTCCGTTCAGATAGATCCTAGGCCACATATAGACGCCTTCGAACTCAAAATAGATTTTATCCCCTTCATTCAGGTTCAGCTCGAAGTCCTTCTCATAGATATATTTTCCGCCCTCGAAATAAGAGATATTGGCTCCGCCAGGATTGTTGATATCCCTCTTTTCAGAAAGCATGGCATCATGAGGAAGAGTGACTATCTTCTTTTCTTCCTCTTTTCCGACTCTGTAGAAAGTCCAATTGTCATTAAAAAACATATAACGGTCTCCTTCAATTCAGGAAAAATTATAGCATCCGGATAAAAGGGGTTACAAGGAATGGCTTATTTTGTCCCATTTTTGGCAAGATTGGTCAAAGAGCACTCGAATGAATGCGTCCCATATCCAACAACTCTTTTGGTATCATCCGGAAGAACAACCTGACACTGAGTCAAAAACGGAACCGTTACCTTCAAATTGAAGACACCCTGTTCGATCTTCCAGTCAACAATGACCCTTCCATAAGGAGTCATGGTCGAAGTGCGGCAATAGGAAATATCCCCGCCAAGAATCGGACGTACCTCGAATTCCTTATAGCCTGGTTTGACAATGCGAAGTCCGGCAATCCTGGTATACAGGAATTCACCAACAGACCCAGACGCATAATGGTTGAAGGAAATCATATTGTCAGTACCATCCGTCGACTTTCTTGCCGTACCATCCGGATTCATGCCATCGAACTTCTCCCAGATGGTGGTGCCGCCGATTGTGACATTGTAAAGCCAGGAGGGTTCCTTGTTGTTGAGTAACATCTTATAGGCAACATCGCTATATCCATTATCGGCCAAGGCAAACAGAATATACGGAGTACCCGGGAACCCTGTTCCGATGCAGTAATCGTTCTTCTCAATCAGATTGACCAGATTCTCAAGCACTCGTTTCTTCTTCTCTTCTGTCAGCATATCAAAGGCCAAAGGAAGAACATAACCCGTCTGGAACTCCTTTCCCTTCAGTTTGCCGTCTTTGGTAAGAAGAATACTTTCATAGGCATCAGAGACACGATGATAAAGATTATCGTATTTCTTCTGATCCTCACTCTTGTTCAGAATGGAGGCAATGACGCTGAGAAGATGAGACGTATGAGCCAAAGAGGCTGTGGCCGTAAATTTGCTTCTCTTCTGCCAGCTTGACATCTTATCCACATCCGGAGAAACCCAGTCACCGAAATGAAGCATGCTCGGAGTATGCCAAATATAGCGGTATTTCCCAACGCCCCAGATTCTAGCCCAGAAGCTGCAGGCATCCACATACTTCTTCATGGAATCGTACATTTTTTCAAGAATATCGATATCCCCATAGGCCTGATAAAGTGCATATGGAACATTCAGCACGGCATCGCCCCAGAAATCAATTGCCATTTCCGGCATAGTAGTCGGAAATTTAAGTCCATGGACCGGAACCGTATTCGGAATACCACCCGTCTTAAGCTGTTCCGATTTAACATCCTTGAGCCACTTTCTCAAAAAGCGGTCCATCGAGAATAAATAGGAAGCCGTAGGTGCAAAAATAGAAATATCCCCTGTCCATCCCATTCTTTCATCCCTTTGAGGACAGTCGGTAGGAATATCCATCAGATTCGACAATGCAGAATAACGGATATTCTTGTTCAGACCATTGAGAAGAGGATTCGAACATTCGAAACTTCCCAAAGCCTCGTTGGCAGAAGAAAGAAGATAGGCAGAGACCTCAACATTTTCCCTTGAAATACCTTCTATCGTGATATAACGGAATCCCATATACGTAAATGTCGGGACATATTCCTGATTCCCGTCTTTGCAGATATAGGTCAACGTAGCCTTAGCCGTCCTCAGAAGAGACAGATTCAGCTTCTTGTCTTCCGTCAGGACTTCGGCGTGATGGACTTTGATGACATCGCCGCTCTTTGCATTTTTGATCTTCAGAACGACAATACCGGCAAAATTCTGCATGAAATCATAATAGTCAAGTCCGTCCTGACTTCTGAGATAGACCGGTTTCAGTTCCCGGATTTTGAATATCGGGCTGGAATAATCCGCCTTGATTTCCGGATGAATCGTCACATTCTCAAGACCGGCAGCATGATAGGAAAGCTTCTCGGAATCGACTCTGGCATCATACGTCTCTCCGTCGTAGAGATCTGCCATCTTATAGTTTCCATCCATGGAAACCATGAAAGAAGAATCCGAAAGAACCACTTCCTCTTTTCCATCCTCATAGAGAAGATGAAGTTCCAGAAGAAGGGCCTGACGGTTGGCATACTGGCGGTTAGCTCTCGTATAGACAAAACTTCCGACACACCAACCACCGGCCACATCCACGACAAGGGAATTATCCTTTTGGATGTCCCCAGTCACGTCATAGGTCTGATACTGGAGGTTGTGCTTATAGGAAGTAAAACCAGGAGCAAGGTAACTGCTTCCGATCTTCCTACCGTTGAGACGGATCTTATAGACACCAAGAGCCGTTGCTTCCACATAAGCACGGCTTATTTTCTTTTCCACCGAAAACGTCTTGCGGAAAGTCATGACCTTAGGGGAAACGTGCTTCTCGGTGAATGAATACGATGTATCGGTAATCCATTTTCCGTCAAAAGGTGTTTTCATCCTTCCCGTATCAAAGAAGACATGTCTTTCGCTCTTGCTCCCGTTCTGATCGAGGACTTCCAAAGAAAGAAGATAACGATGATGCGGTTTCAGTTTCTCTCCATCATAAATCGTCTGCGCAGGTTCTGCATTTTCCTTGACCCATCCGTTATCCAGACGAAGAGTCGCTCTTTGAAGAACGATGCCGCTTTCCTTGGCATCCAAGACAAAAGAAAAAATAGGATGCTCATCATCCGTGACGATGTTTTCCTTTTTTCCGTTCACAAGAAGAGAAAGAATATCAATCATAATTACCTCCGATGATAAAATCCGTCATAAAGCAAAAAAGCGCTTTCCAGTCCAAAGGTATTTTACCTTTGAGTCCTGTTTTTTTTCAATATTTCGCTCATTTTGAGCCAACAATTGAAAAAAATCCATCATTCTCAACACAATCAATACAAAATAATCAGAAACAATCAAGTCCAAAAGGAAGAAAAAACCGGCTGGCTAAATAAACCAAACCGGTTTTCGAAACAATGTCAGAATCCTTAAGCAGCCTTCTGAGCTTTCTTCATGGAGAAGAAGCAGGAGATGGCCTGAATCAATCCGGCAACCAAGATGATGACGAATGTAGCAATCACAAGCTTGGAAGAAGCGATGTTCTCAGCAGTCTGGATAGTTGCAGCAACATCCGCATTGGAGAAGAAGATGAAGGCAAGACCTTCGACCTTCGGGAAGATGTAAAGCATACCGGAAGTGGCAAGAAGGATGCTGGAAAGAGCAGCGACAAGAGAAGAAGAAAGATCGACGACCTTTCCGACGGTTCCCTTAAAGGAAACAAAGCGGGAAGCAACAGCCAGGACAATAAGGACGATGGAAACAATAAGAAGGGCAAGACTGTTTCCGGCATAGCTTTCACGGAAGTAACCGGCACTGGAAGCAGTGACGAAATACATGATCATGGAAACGATGGCAGCAAGGATGGAAGCAAGGCTGATATATGAAGATACAGTAAGTTTTTTCATGGCTTAGTCCTCCTTGGAATACATGAAGTTCAAGACAATGTAGCCGGCTGCGACAAGACCCATCAGAATGCCGGAAGTAATGGAAATCGCCTTAATCGTAGTATCCCACCACGGAGACACCTTCTTCGTCTTGGAAACGGAGCAAAGAGGAGTATTGGCAAAGGTGTAAAGCTGGTACTTCAGATTCTCTCTTGCCATATCGACAAGCTTGCCATCCTTGGCAATCTTATCGATGGTAATATAGGACCAGTTGCTGTCGGCAGTCGTATGATTTCCGTCCTTTGCGATATAGGAGTTGTTTCCGCCGAAGTCGGCAACCTGAGTGATACCGGCTGCAATCATGCTGGCACCATCGAAATAGTAGGCGTTGTTCATCATATCGGTGGAAATGACACCGGTGAATCCCCACTCATTTCTGAGGATATTGCGAATCATGGCCGAAGAATGGGCAGCATTGGTCGGACCAAGACGGTTGAAGGCAATCATGACTGCAAGTCCGCCGCCTTCGCTGAGACCGCCTTCGAACGCACGAAGATCTGTCTCTCTCATCTTCTGTTCATTGATATAGACACCGACACCATTACGGTTATGTTCCTGATCGTTGAAGCCCATGTGCTTAGGACCGCACATGAATCCCTCTTCCGCAGTGCCCTTTAAGATGCCATAACCCATACGGTTGGCAAGCATCGGATCTTCGGAAATGTATTCATAGTTACGTCCGTTGTAAGGAGTTCTTCTCAAAGTAAGACCAGTTCCCCATGCGGTATAGGCATTTTCGAACCAATGGCAGGAATAATCTCCCAAGAATCTTCCCCACTTATAGGCAAGTTCCGGATTGAACGTTGCGGCAAGAAGAGTCTGAGAAGAAATGTTGAAATGAGTATTTTCGACAGCAACGCTCTTTCCATCTGCGTCTTTGGTCGTGATACTTCCGGTAGTTCCGTTGACACCTTCGTGCTGTTTGACAACTGGGTTCTCGACATTCGTCAGAGTATCGGACTGAGAGCCACCATGCAATACGGCACCGACAGCCTCATTGACTGAAATCTGGCTGACAAGATTGTTCCAATAAGGATCGTTGATGTTCTTAACGACATCTTCATTCAGCTGTTCGGAATTGAAACGGAAACCATTATCGACACCATCGATGTTCTTGGCAGCTTCGTTCTTGCTGTCGATTTCATAGACACGTCCGGTAAGCTTCTTGATCCATTCATCCTTCTTAGCGGAATCATTGAGCTTGACAGTATCCTTCAGATAATTCTTAGGATAAGTCTTATCCCAATCCTGTCTAGAAAGATAAGTGACCGTTCCCGGAAGCCAGTAGTTGAGATCGACATCGTCGGCAACGTTGGTAACATCATATTTGTTGCTCTTGCTGAAGGTCAGATTATCGAAAGCAGCGTTGGTATATTTTGCGACACTTCCGGCAGTATAGCCGCTGATGGAAGTACCGGTGCTACTGAGGAAATTCATATTGGCTTCATGGGCACCATTTGCTGCAGTGAAAAGATAATCTCCCTCATCCATGATATAGGTCTTAGCCTTTGTGTAATCATAGGAAGCAAGATATTTGGTAGGAACCGTAAGAGTGATTTCGCTCTTGCTGTTTGCCTTGACTTCGATCTTACCGGAAGTAAGGAAGTTGACGGAGGCCTTTTCGACAAGGTTCTTCTTGTCGTAATCGGTATACGGAGACTGGAAATACAAGGAAGCAAGGAATTTTCCATCCTTATCGGAATTGTTCTTTACTTCGATAACAGCTTCGACATTTCCGTTTTCGGACTTGTCGACCTTGACGCTCTTGACCGTCTGGGTGTAATCCAAATAGGAAAGACCATATCCGAACGGATAGACGACCTCGTCATCGTAGTTCCAGGAAGAACCGACTGTGGCTCCCTTCTGGCTGGAAGCATTTCCGACATTCTTCTTGGCATCGAAATAACGGGTCTCATAATACTTATAACCGACATAGATACCTTCGGCTTCGACGATATAGTGGGCAGAATTGTAGTTTTTGGCACCGCCGCCGAAAGAAGAAGCATCCACATCGTTGGAAGCAATGTTGATGTTTGGATATCTAGGATCGGAAGTCTTCTTCGTAGAAGCATATTCGCTGTCGGCAAAAAGACCGCCATCATATTTGTCATAGACTTTCTGAAGCATGCTCACTTCAGCTTCGGAGTATTTCTCCGTATCGATGGCCTTAAGATAACCGCCGTAGTTCTGCATGGCAGGAAGAGAAGCATAGTCCTTGGCGTAGGTATCCGGAAGAGCACCGGTTGCATTGACCTTGCCGGTAAGAACATCGACAATACCAGTGAACTGGTAATCATTCGGAATACCGATATAGGCAATACCGTCGACTTCATGGGCACCGCCCTTGGCAATTTCGCCGATTTCCATGTTGTTTCCGGTATTGAGAAGAACGACAACCTTGGAACAGGTACGTTTAGCCGCATCGACAAGAGCAAGTTCATCATCGGAAAGAGCAAGAGGATCCCTCTGAACCATCTCGCCTTTGCTGTTGAGGCTCACTCCCGGAAGATAGGCACTACCTTCACCGACACCACGGGCAAAGGTGACAATACCGATGGTATTGTTCTTATCGATGGCAGATTCCCAATCCGGTTTGCTGCCATAGCCCTCTTTGCCGAAATCGCTGGGATTGACTTCATTGATCTGATAAGGAACCATATCTCCAGCAGCGCTGTTATAAAGCTTGTTGTACTTGATTGTGGTTCCGCCCCACTGACCCTTGATTTCCGTCTGATCGGCAATGATTTCGTCATAGATGGCCTTCAGCGTCGGATCGATGGTGACACCATGATCCTCAAGCGCCTTGACAAGATCGACGGCATCGTTGTTTCCGGCCTTAAGATCGCTGTTGCCGCAATACGGCATATAGCTTGCGCCGCCAAAAAGGGCGACTTTCTTCGTAGTAAGAGGAAGAACGCCGTTGTCGTTCTTCATGATGACCGTACCTTCCTGACCCTGTTCAATGGCAATATCCTTGGCAGCCTTTCTCACTTCGTCCAGACTGCTGTACTTCGACTTGAAACGGGCAGAAGCCTCATCTTTTAAGACTTCGTAGCTCTTGGTTCCGAGTGCGTTGTCGATTGCCGTACGGTTTGTATCAGCAATCTGATAACCGACCGTGGAAATCGCGAACACGGATCCTAAAAGAGCCGTAATACCAAGCAAAGAATTGCGAGTTTTCTTGATTTTCATATTTCCTCCCTTTATGAAAACAATCTATCCTGATTCTTCGTTGTCGATAGCGTTTACATGAAACCCCTATCAACGATTGTATATTTTAATCAATTCCAATCGTATTTTGAATAAATAGTTTCATTTGTACACAATTTAGAAACATACTCACAAAAGCAATCATAATTCAATCAAAAACAATCACATTCAATCACACAATTGAAAGCTTTGCCTATCTCCGTTACTGCATTCATGCCTAACTTAATCAAACCCATGTAAAAACGATTTCAGCTTCTTATCTCTTTTCCCACGAAAAAAGGCCTTGCCTAAACACAAGACAAAGCCTTCATCCAGACATCCTAGATCTTCTTAAACTTCACAAACTGGTTGAAACAGAGTACGGCCAAAGAAATGCTGGCAAGAATTCCCGAGACAATGACAAGACTCTTGATGGCGACCTTCCACGGAACCGCAACCGGAACCATCTTGGTCGAAACGGAATATCCGTCCATGGCCGCAGAATAGTTCGCAACCACATAAAGGAGGCGATGCATCGATTCACGCTGCTTCTGGTTGAACGTATTGGATGTTCTCATCTCGGAAGTCATATCGCTATAGCTGCCCTTATCCAAAAAGCAGTCTGTACCATTCATGAAACCATCATCATAGACCATGAACAGCTTTCCGTTGCTTCCGGCCATATCCGTCAGCGTATAGCCATCGAAAGCCCACTCTCCGCGGAGAATCTCTTCCATCAGATCAGAAGAGGCACTCGTCCACAAAAATCCGGCACGATTGAAGGAAGTCATCAGGGAATGCGCATTGCCTTTGTCCGGTCTCAGCGCATATTCCCAGGGAGAAAGATAGATTTCCCTTGCCGTCTGTTCATTCATCCAGATACCGATACCGTTTCTGTTGGATTCCTCATCATTGAAGATGAAATGTTTCGGACAGGCAACCACATACTGCTTCTGCATCTCCTTGATCTCCTCGACTGCGGCAATGGAAGTAAGATAGGGATCCTCGGAGAAGTATTCGGCCGCTCTGCCGCCGAAGCAAGAGCGATGGATATTCAGGCCCGGCGCATAAAGACCATGCAGATTCTTCTGGGCTTCATCATGCCCGGATCTGGCATCACTTGCAATGGCCTCTCCTACCTTTGCATAAAGTTCCTTGTTGAAGGTAGAGGCAATGATACCCTCACAGCTCATGGAAGAATAGCCTTCGGCCGTATTGGATACACCATAAGGTCCATCATCCTCATCCGTAAGCGGCTTTGCTATCGAGGCAATTTCCGGCGTATATCCATAACACTGGACAAGCGTATCGAAGATTTCCTCCTGGGTCAGGTTGTCAAGAATCATGTCCCACTGAGGATCATCGTATTTCAGGCCTACCATCATGGCAAGAGTCAGCTTCTGGGAGGAATTGCCGAAGTTAGGCATTGTGGCATCCTTTTCTTCCACAATCGGCTTATGGGAAGTGATGTCATATTTGCTCGTCTGATTCTCCGTGATGGAAAGTTCCGTCTTCACACTCGGGAAAGTTCCCATCCAGTCGTTTCTGGAGACATACGTGACATCCCCGTCATCGCTAGCCTTGTTCGTAACGCCTTTGAATCGATTCGGATCCATGAAATCCAGTTTGTTCGTGATTTCGACGGAATTGTCATCGCTGGCATCCTTGGTAGGATCATTTCTCTTCTTGGCAGAAGATTTGGAAAAGATCTCATTATCCACCTTCGCCTGAGAGAGAATCTTCTCCGAAAGAAGCGGATCTCCGTTTGCATCCATACCGCGTGACCTATTGAATCCCTTCTTGGAAAGGATGTTGTTGATGGCATCATGGGAATCGCGGGCTACACTAAGATAATAATCCCCTTCGTCCAGAATATAGGTCTTATCGTATTCCGAATCATAGGACCGGAGGGACTCGAAATCCACGGACATGTGAACCGTTTCGCTCTCGTTAGGATTCAAAAGCTTCGTCTTTTCGAAACCGACAAGTTCGACACTGGGCTTTTCGATACCGAGGATGACATCATGATCGTTATAGGGCTTCTGGAGATAGACCTGTACGGCTTCCTTTCCGGAAACAGAGCCCGTATTCGTCACCTTCACGCTTACCTCGTAGGAAAGAACCTTGTCCCCCTGTTTGTTCGGAACGATAGTCATATCCGAATAAGAGAAGGAGGAATAGGACAGACCATATCCGAAAGGATAGGCGACCACATCGGAATAGGTATAATTTCCGACTTTCTCACGGTTCATCACGCTGTCTTCATATCTGGTTTCGAAATATCGGTATCCGACATACACGCCTTCCACATAAACGCCATAGTATTGTTGCGTGGAATTCAGGTTCAGTTCCGCCGTGTTGCTGTACGAAGAGGAGAATCCATCATTCACCTTCCAGTACATATTCGCAGGAGCAGCGAAATTATCCTTCAGGAACGTATCGGATAATCTGCCGGAAGGATTCACCTTTCCGACAAGGGCCTTGGCTACACCTCTCATACCGGTCGCTCCCGGAAGACCGATCCACATGCAGGCATCGATTCCGTACTTCTCGTTGTCGATGAAATCGCACTGCAATGTCACTGCGGAATTGATCAGGACGACAATCTTCTTGACCTTGCCCTGACTCTTCAAAGTGGCAAGATTCTCAAGAATCTGAAGTTCGTTCTGCGTCAAGGAAAGATACGAACCATCCGTGCCATCGCTGCCTTTGAAGGATACGTCCGCACCTTCTCCGGATTCACGGGTGATCACGGCAAGAACAGTGGAATCGCTGTATTCATCCTGGACAGAACGATAGTTTTCCCAGGAAGGTTCGTTCATATAGAACGTACCAGCCCTTTGCCCACGAGCCGTCTTTCCGGCTCCTGTTTCCACAAAATCGAAAGTCGCATCATTGACATTCAGGGAAGTCTCGGACTTCAGCGCTTTTCTAAGATCATAGAAAGCACCCTGTTTCTCCCCATCCCTTCTTACACCAGGACCATGGGTAGCATAAAGCTGCTTGCCGGTTCCGCTTAAAGCAGCCGTAACCTTCGTTCCATCGGCAAGAGGCAAAGCATGGTTCTCGTTCTTGAGAAGAACAAGACCTTCTGCCTCGACATCCTCGTTCACCTGACGATAGTAGTCTTCGATATTGCTGGCATCCTTCAGTTTTTTTCTGTCGATGGTCTTCTCATCCTCACCGGTTGCCTTGATTTCTTTATAGTCGCTTGTGCCGAAGAAGCTGTGAAGCTCGTTGTTGAAAGGCTTAGTAGCAGCATTGGCAACGATGGAGACCATGAAAAGGCCGGAAAAGGTTACCATAAGCGGTTCCCAGAACCTTCCCTGGATGATACGAAGAATCCGTTCTTTCTTATTCATGGCTGCTTACCTCCTTCTTATCCAAAACAATGTCAGGCTTGACCTTAGCGTTTGTCTTCCTTCGAATCAGGATTCCTGCAGTAAGAGAAAGGACAAATGAGACAAGAAGCATAATCAAGGAGACAAAATAACTCACCGAAAGCAAAGGATCCACAGGATCGCCGACCGTTCCGGAAACAATCGGATAAAGAATCGTCCCTAAAAGAGAATACTCGTCAAGAATCTGGAACAAAAAGGCACCCAACAAACAGACAAATGCTGCATAGTCGAAAATTCTAGTCCAGGAAAACAGGACAGCCGTCTTTTTGTCCTTTACGAAGAACAGCGAAAGAATCTGGCCTGTGGTTGCCAAAAAAGAGACAACCACAGCACCAATCGAAAGACCTACGACATTGCCGGAAACGCTATTGCCATTGAATTCGGACGGACAGTTTGCCGCATAAAGGATCATAGCGACAACAGACAGAATCAAAGTCGACAAGGAAAGGATTCCGGACACGAGAAGAACAGAAGCACCATTTTCCTTCAATCTAGTTTTCATACCCATATCCATTAACCTCTGTTGACATTTGGTCTCTCATAATATTTGTAGTCATAGCTCGACAAAGTAGCGGAAGTGTAGATATACATACAATCAATCGTCGGCGCTTCAGCATGATAGGTACCGCCATGGTTGTTGTTGTTATCGACATACAGAGAAACATAGTTGGAACCAGCGCGAAGACTCAAGTCGGAAGCAATGAAGCAATTTTCGAATGGAGTCTTGTTCTGCGCAAGATCCTCACGTTCATCGATGTTAGCCATCGGCATATAAAGTCCATCATAATGGACATAGGTGGTCGGCTTTCCATCATCGTCCCAATCTCCGTTTATGACAATCTTGAATTCTTCATCGGACAAATAGTTGTATTTCACACCATCTTTTGTCTTCGTGGTATTGAATTCATAGGATTCACTGGAAACCCTGAGATACAAAACAGCATCCGTCACATCCTTGTCGGAATCGATGACAAAGTCAAGGCTGGCACCATTGTAATAGAGTTCACGGACGAAATAACCATTGCTGACATTGTTCTTTCCATCCCGGACAAAGGTATAATCCATGATCATCTGCTCTTCAAAAGAGTTAGTCGAAGTACCTTGTCCTTCCTTACCTTCGAAATCGATGGATTCGGCTTCGAACGTATAACGATCCAGGAACTTTGCATAGCATACAGCATCCTGGGTCAGGTTGGCTTTCATATTGAACTTAGTCGTAAAGTTCTTGTCCGTATACCAGCCACCGAAGAGAGCATTCTCTTTGGTCGGATCATCCGGAGCATTCGTCGATGCCGATTTATTGAATTCCACGGATTTTTCGACATAGAGCTTATCTCCGACATAATACTTGACACTGACATTCTCCGGCGTAGAGGAATCCTCAATCCACTTTGCGTACAAAGTAAGATCCGAGGTGACCTTCATATCGAATGTGAACTGTGTGGACAAAGCCTCATCCATGAACCAACCGCTGAAAAGATACTTGTCGCGGACAGGTGCAGCAGGCTCCGTTGCCAGTTTCCCGTATTTTACATACTGAGTCTCCGGTGTCGAAACAGCATCCGCATAAGCTAAATTGAACGAGACAGAATAAGTGGACAAAGCCCAACCCGCATAATAAGTCTGACTGACAGAGACAGACGACAAATCCGCCTGTGTCTTTCCCAAAGTGGAATCCTCATCCGAATCCGGATTCAGTTTTTCCGTATACCATCCCTTGAAATCATGTCCGACATAATCCAGATGTGAAGCCAGATTTGCAGCAAAAGCCGTTGCATCCCCACCTTTTTCGATATAGGTGGATGTCGAAACACCATCCGCTGCTTTGGCGCCGTTCAAATCGAAATTGATCAGAGAATCACTTTCTTCCCAATGGGCATAGAGCACCATGGAATCCGTAACCGGACTCGAGAAATCGAATTTTTCTCCACCGACAGCCTTCGTATACCATCCCAAGAAAGCGTAATGCTCTCTCGAAGGAGTTTCGATTTCCGACATCGGTGAATCCAGTTCGACCGTGACGACCTTGGAATCAGGACCACCGACATAATTGTAGTTGAAAGTCACCGTTGCCTTGGACATAGCCCACTTGGCATAAAGATCGAATGATTGGATCACGGGACTATCAAAAGTATAGGGCGTGGAATACAGTCTATCCGTATACCACTGCAAAAACGATTTCGTACCATCCGGATAGACAGGATCCGCCGGTTTCTCCAACAAAGAACCGCTTTTCACAACAACCTTAACGGAATCAGATACATTATCCATATAATGGAACGTAACAACATGTTCATTGTCGTTCTTCAGCCATCTGGCATAGACAGTCATATCGGAGGAAATCGGATTTGTCCCGTCGAAAACATCCGAACTTGAATCCGAATAGCCTAAATACCATCCACCGAAAGTATATCCAGGTCTGGTCGGGTTCGCAGGAAGATTCACCTTCTCTCCCGACTTGACCGTGACTTTCTGACTTTTTCCTTCATAGTTGTAATTGAATTTGACGACATATTCTTTTTCTTCACCTTGTACTTTGGAAGAATTCGATGGATTGTCATAACGCGAGCAGGAAGTCAATCCACCTGCCAAAGAAAACGATGATACAAGTGCCAAAAGTAGAGGTACTCTCTTTTTCATTATTTCCCCTTTCCTATTGCAGAAGACAGAACAGATTTTGTCACCTGCAACCTTTGTATAAACAAACGAAGTTGCATACGGTTTTATCCAATATGCAACTTCGAATGCTCTATTTTTTACTTCTCTTCTTTCTTCTTCTTCAAAGCAAGCGCGGCAGTAACAAGAGCAAGAGCTCCGACAGCACTAGTAGCAGCAATCACAGATCCTCCGCATCCAGATGCATTGGTTCCAGCAGCTCCTGTGTCGCCTTTATCACCTTTGTCGCCCTTGTCACCTTTGTCGCCCTTGTCGCCTTTATCGCCCTTTTCACCTTTGTCTCCGGCAGCTCCAGCCTCACCTTTATCACCGGTGTCACCTTTGTCGCCTTTGTCTCCGGTATCTCCTTTATCACCCTTATCGCCAGTATCGCCTTTGTCGCCCTTGTCGCCTTTTTCACCATCCTGGCCTTTGACAACGCCAAGATTTTCAGTTGTACCATCGACATAAGTGACAATCAATTCACCGTTTTCGTTGATTTCGGTCTTGAGGATAGCTCCATGTCCGACCTTGATGATGGTATCAGCTTCAGCCTTGATCCAGCCATCGATGATGACCGTGACCTTGATACTGTATTCGCCGGCAACAGTAGGTTTTCCTTTCAGAACACCGGTTGCAGCATCCAAAGCCATACCTTCAGGAAGATCTCCGGTAACCGAATACTTGACCTTATGGTGGACATTGTTGACTTCGGCAAATCCAAGGTCGATCCTGGTTTCATTGTTCATGTTGGCAACATAGTAGGTATCCAACGAATAGTTTTCAACATTGACACCATTCAGTGAATGTGCCTGATTGGCATACTCATTGTACATGAGAAGCGCAGAAGAGCGGACGATATACCACTGGTTGTTGGAATAGTACTTCTCCTGACCGGTCTTTTCATCATCCTGACCAATATAGACACCGCCTTTAGTTCCGGTAAGTTCATTCTCATAATCGGCATCCCAACGTCCGGAATAGGTGTTGTTGGCGGCAGTACCAAGATTGGTCGTATTGTTTCCGCCCGGAGCATGGTTGTGACCTGTACGGAGCATCAGATCTTCCGGAGCAACGTTGGCCTGAGGCGAATACATATCCGGATGGAACATGAAGCCCTCGGCACCCCATTCAGTACGGACAAGCTTATTGGCCATAGCTTCGCTGACCGGAGTCGGAACAGCACCGATTCTGGCAAAGGCAGACATGGCACCTTCGGCACCACCTTCCTGGATTGCCATCTGGAACGGTTTGAAGTAGATTTCGCGGATAGCCTGTTCAGAGACCCAGGCCATCAAATCACCGGCATTACGATTGGTTTCCTGATCATTGAGGGCCATATGCTTGATATGGCTGCCGACACCGCAGGACTGAATACCCTTGACAACATAGATTGCCATATAACCCGCCTGGAAACCATCGGAAGAATAGTATTCGTTGTTACGTCCGGAGAACGGAGTACGATGCGTATTGATGGCAGGATTGAGCCACTGGTCTCTCTTCGTACTGGAATCCGTATTCTTGAACAGACCAAGAGAAGCAGTGACTTCACCTTGCTTGTATCCAAGCTCGACATTCCACGTAGAGGCAATCGTGCAGTTGCAGCACCAAGTGTAAGTACCATTCCAACTGGTCGGACTATCAGCGATACCACCGACAGGAATGCCAAGGTTCTTGACGGCATTACCGTTGTTTCCACCATTCCAGCAGGCAGTGAAGAAATCATTCCAAGTCCATTCGTTCATGAACTCATTCCAGGCTTCCTTGTTGGTAAGACCAGCCAGTTTTCCAGTCTGGATGACATATTCATCATCATAGTAGTTGATTCCGTTGAGATCATTGAAGAGAATCCAACCGTTTCCGGCCTCTTCCTTAAGTTGAGTCTGTGTCTCAGTATCCTTGATCTGACTCCAGCCTTCCATCATATCGGCAGTGACATCGTATCCATTGTCATAGCCAAGATAACCATTAACATCATCCGTGAAGATCTTGTCGCTGTACTTATAGGAACCGGTATTGACGATATCCGTCTTTGTGGCAAAGGTAGCAAGATAATCCGTAACGGCGATCTCTACGACATTGGCATCTGCACCAGAGGTAACAAGTCGCATACCAGCATTGACGTTCTGGCAGTTGGATCTGGTACTGAATGATGTTCCCTTTTTGACATCCACAGTCAGCTTGACACTGTTGGTGCTGATGGAACCATTCCATCTGTTTGTGGACTGATAAATGACATAGTCGCCCTTGTTATAGTCTTTCGAAGCTTTGCCATCCACGCCTTCATTCGTCTGGAAAGTCAAAGTATCCAAAGCTTTGATGACTTTATAAACCTTAGAATCATAAGAAACATATTCATTCAATGTTTCAAAGACGCCATTTACGGTAACAGCTCTTGGAGCAGCGTTATCCTTGTTAGCTTTGTAGACATCCTTGCTCGCAGGAACGCCAATCAAATCATCCTTCTTATAGGACTTGGTTGTGCTGAAATAAGGATGAACGGTTTCCCAAGTGTTAAGCTGATAACCATTATAATAATCAAGAAGATCGGCAAACTTCTCAGTGACGACATATCCGCCCTTGTAGCTTCCCTTAAGGACTTCAACTTCGCTTTCCTTGAATTCGCCGGCAGAATGCGGAGCAATGAACTTGTAATAGGCAACAGAAGAATCACCAGTGACACCGGTAGTGACCGTAGTCACCTTGACAATATCGCCGATAGCATAAGCTTTGCTTGTCTCGAATTCGGAGATGGCACCAACAGATTCCCCGTCAACGACGATGTCCGTGACATTGGCCTTAGGCATGGTGCCTGCCATATCTTCTCTCGAAAGAAGCTTCTGTTCTTCCGTGAACATCTTATCCTCATCGTTGATGACCCCGTCTCCATTCCAATCGTTGTCATTGGTACGGAGAGACTGGCTTCTTCCAGAAGAGAAGAGGTTCTCGATAGCATTGTCGGAATAATCGTCCAAACCGAGTTCTCCATCCTCAAGGATATTGAGAATAGCTTTGTTCTCACTTGCAGAACAATGAGAAGTATCGGAAGCAATCAAAGAATATTCACCCTTCTCAAGTTCATATCCCTTGAAATCATTGCTATTCTTGTCGCTATAGTCATAAGAGGCAAGATCCTGAAGATTGACATCGATAGTTAATGTCTGGCTTTCTCCGGCAGCAAGAAGTTTGGTCTTGGCAAAGCCGACAAGATTGACGGCTGCCTTTTCGATGCCACCATGTGTATATGGAGCCTTGGAATAGATTTCAACCGTTTCCTTACCGGCAACCGTTCCGGTATTCTTGACGGTAACCGTTACCTTGACATTCTTGATTTCGGCAATATGATCTCCACCGGAATTGACCTGAGATGCTCTCAAGGAAGCGAAATCCAAAGTCGGTTTTCCGATTTCGAATGTAGAATAGGACAAGCCACTTCCGAACGGATAGACGACATTATCCTTATACCAGGCTTCAGCTTCAGCAGCAGTTCCTGCACCTTTTGCAAGTACACCGTTCTTATAGGTGAGATGACCGGTTCTGATTTCCTCATAGACCGTTTCGCTGTATTTGTATCCGAGATAAATATCTTCGCTGTAGTCAATACCATGGGTAGCGACCGTTCCGGTTGCCACAGTTCCATCTTCTTTGATGAAGCTGTTGGTTCCAGCATCATTCTGGACATTGGCGATGGAATTATACCAAGTCGGATTGGCAGTGAAATCCTTGTCCCAGGTATCGACAAGCTTACCGGAAGGATTCATCTCACCGGAAAGAAGCTTCGGAACTGCTTTGATACCGTTCTGACCAGGACGTCCGATGAACATGATGGAATCGATGTCCTTGTCCTGCTGCAGATTGTACATTTCCATCGCATTGGAAGTATTGAGAAGAACAACGACTTTGGAACATTTCTTCTTTGCGAAATCAATCATCTTGATTTCGCTGGCAGTCAGCATCTGATTATGCTTATAGACATTACCCTCACCATCTTTGGCAAGTGCCTTATGGGTCCATCCATCGTTTTCAGTCGCATCGGCAGCAAGCTCGCTGGTCTTGACAGAAAGATCGGATCCTTCTCCTCCGCCTCTCTTCAGAACAACGACAGCTACATCCTTGAATTCCCCGACCTTACCATCGGCTGCAGTCTCGGTTTCCGCATTGCTGAAATCAGATTCCGTAAGAATCGTCTCATTGACCGTGAACGAATCATCAGCCAAAGCAGTCCTGACATTTCCGGTTCCACCCTGAAGGGCAGAGGCAGCTGTACCGAAAACAGTGACCTTTTCCGTTGCCTTCTTCAACGGAAGAGCGCTGTTGTCATTCTTCAGAAGAACAGAGCCTTCGCCAGTAAGCTGAATGTTGATATCCTCAGCAGCCTGCTTTGCATCCTCATTAGAATCATAGGCCGGACTAGCATAGCCTCCATTTGCCTTCAGAAGAGATGCCGGATTTACGATATCCTGGTTTCCTTTGGCAAACGGCATCATGGCCATTGCAGCAAGAGCAATCGGAGCAACAACGTTCAACACCTTAACTTTCTGATTTCTTTTTTTCATGAAATCCTCCCTTTATCTTTTTTCGCTTTGAAATAAAGCGCTTTCAGATGCCATTATTTTAACGATAGTTTCCTTTGCTTTTCAATCTTTTGTTCATTTTGAAACGAACATTGAAAAAACAACACAATAATTTGCAAATTTGATTGCAAACAATCAAAAATGAGCAATTTTCCCTTCCTTTCACTAAATTAGTGCCTTTTTAGATGAAAGCGTTTTAAATTTACAGTCCACAAAAAAAGCAGGAGATATCCCCTGCCACAACAAGATTCCTCCTACCTGTTATAGATTCTTGCACCATTCTTGACAAACGGTTCTAGAATAGAATCGGGAGCATTTGTATAAATTGCATCATATTCTTCGACATTCCTTGTCCGATAAGGATAAGAACATAAGAATTTGTTTTTATCCACAATCAGAAGCCTCCTGTCGCTTCGTCTGAAGGCCTCGCTTTTGATCTGCATCGTCTCGATGCTGGCCTCATAGGTACCATCCTCCTGAATTCCCGCACAGGAAGAAAGCATCAGATCCATATGGAAACGGTCCAGCATATCTATTGTCAGAGAACCATCCGTGCTGTAGGTGGAATACTGGATCACACCGCCAAGGAAGATCACCTTCACATCCTTCTTCGTGGACAGCTTCATGGCAAGCTGAAGTCCGTTGGTGATAATCGTCTTGTACTGGAAGTTCATCCGTTCTGCCAAGGCAAGACAAGTAGAAGAATTGTCGATGAACACACAGGAAAAATTCGGAATATGCTCCAAGGCAATAGATGCCGTCTTCTCCTTGTCGTTGGCATTCTTCTCGATACGAACGAAGATATTCACCTCATCGGAAGAATCAAGGAAAATGGCACCGCCATGCGTTCTCTGAATCATCCCCATCTTCTGCATCTCGTTGAGATCCCTGCGGATCGTGGCCGTAGAGACATACAGCTCATGGGCAAGCTCTTCGACGGTAGCCCGGTTATGTTCCTTCAGATAATCGGAAATCATTTTGAATCTCTCACTGGTGAACATATTCTTCGATTCTTTGATATCTCCCATTGTGATTTACCTCTCTTTTTCATAATATAACAAGTTTCAAGCAGAAACAATCAAAATCAATCAACGCTTGACAAACAACAAACATCTGAATACCATCTATCCGATACAGAATACTCAGGAAAACAGAAATGAACGCAACACAGATTCTATTTTATCTTTATCTTCTACTCATGCTTATTTCATCCTTCATCGCCCTCATCCTATACGGGAAAGACAAAAAAAGGCCAAAAACGGGGAAATGCGGATCAAGGAAAAGGACCTATTGTTCCTTGCCTGTTACAACGGTGCCATCGGAAGCCTTATCGGAAGAATCCTCTTCCACCACAAGACCGACAAGAAATACTTCTCCCTGGTCATCTACTTCTCCCTTCTCATCCAGATTGCCGTCCTTGTCTTTCTGGCCTACCTTTCCTTCCTGAAAAAATAGAGGAACAAACCATGAACGAAAACGAATCCCTGAAAAAATCACATTCCAAATTCTCCAACTTCAAATTGACCCTTCTCTGCCTTCTTTCCGCACTCTTCTTCGGACTGTTCTTTATCGCCCTTGCACTCTACTTCTCCTACTTTAGAAACTGGACCACCCTTGCCGCTGTCATCGTCTCGGCTCTTCTCTCTCTGATGAGTGCAATCCTCTTCCTGCATTTCAAACGCTGAACAACTGCCCTAGAGGCAGTTTTTTCTTTTTCTGATGATTTTTGCGGTTCCTTTCCTTATAATATAAAGTGCAAACGATTACGAGGAACGGATTTTATGACACTGAAAGAAACAAACTCCAGAAACGATCTGACAAGGAAAAAAGAACAGGAAAAGAAGTATGAAGCCACCTCATCCATCTCCCTTTCCTTCGAAAACGACACCTCACTCTATCTCAGGGACAGGAAAGCCACACCGGTCCTCAACGACATTTTAAACGACGAAACCCTCAAACGCTTCTTTTTCTCCCTGGACAGAAGGCACTCCTATCTGCTATCGGATGAGGGAACCAAACTGGAAAACGACCAGAATGAAGAAATCCCGATACCGGAGAAAGAAAAGAAGCTCATCCAATCCTACCTTGACAAGTACGAAGATTATGGGGGAAGACTGGAAAAAAACGGAGACCAGTATATCGACCTCATGACCGAAAACGTCTCCTGCCACTACGACGTCAATCTCCTTTTAGGAAACCGGGAAGGATACGACCATCCTCTGCAAAGCACACCGAAAAGTGTCGTCAACCGCTTCTTCCAAGGTTCTTTCCGTGCCCACTCCTCCTATCAGGTACTGGCAACGACCTGGGGACTTCTTCCGGAAGAGAACGGATTCCCGCTCAACCGGCAGTTCTATCTTCTGGAAGACGGAAAGCAGATCTTCTTTTCCGCCAGAATCGACAAAAATGTCGAAAAAGCCTACTGCATCCATAACGTGAACCATTCCACGATTTTCTACAGACTGAAAAGCGGGCTGGAAATCAGAAGGGAAATCTTCCTTCTTCCTCAGAAAGAGGGACTGCCCTCTGCAGTCGAAATCCAAACCATCGACATCAGGAACTGCTCGAAAAGAAAAAGAGACCTCAGCATCGTCTACGTCGGAATGTTCGGATTCTCGAACCCGCACTGCCAGGAAGAAGACGTCATCTATTCCACCCTGGTCAGCCAGGCCCAGGTGATTCAGGACGAAAAAAGCAGAATCATCGCCCTCACCCCGGACTATTATCCGGAATATTTCAAGAGGGAAATCCGTTTTGTCACCCTGAAGGACGATGATTCCTATATCGACAGCTTCACTAGCGACTACATCTCCTTCATCGGAACCGGAACCATGGACCATCCCGAGCATCTGAATCATCTCGGAAACAGGCTCACAAGAAAAGGGCCCAATTTCTTTGCCTTGGGAAAATCATTCAACCTGGATGAAGGGAAAGAAGAACGGATCGACACCTTCACGGGAATGGTCGATGCCACACAAAGCAAAGGAAACGACCACCTCAAGATCCTGAATGCACAGCTGGAAAGACTACTAGAAGAATACAGAACCAGAAAGGAAGTCGAAGAAGCTCTGAAAGAAGTGGAAAAGAACTTCAGGGACTACTCCTCCTTCCTACAGATTGAAGAATCAGAAGACATCAGGAAAAACTCCTACATCAATTCCGCACTTCCCTTCCAGGTTCTCTATCAGACCTTTGTCTCCAGAAGCTTTGCCATGACCCAGAAAGGATACCGGGAAATCGGATTCAGGGAAATCCAGGATCTCTATGCCTCCATGTACTACCTGAACCAGGAAGGAAAAAAAGGACTCATCCAGAAGCTCCTCTCCCAATGGATCGAAAATGTCTATCCGTTTGGATACGCCAACCACAACTTCTTCTATCAAGGAAAAGAACCAGGGCAGTCCAGTGACGACCCCCTTTGGCTCATTTTGGCTCTAGGCCATTACCTTGATCTCACCGATGACTATGACTTCCTAGACCATAAATTCGTCATGGCTGGAAGCAAAAAGGAAAGAAAACTATACGACACACTGAAAGCAATTCTAAGATACAGTGGAGAGATTTCCATCGGAAAGCACAAGCTTCCCCTTCTGGATATGGCTGACTGGAACGATTGTCTCAGAATCGACAGCGATTACCTGAACGGTCCGGAAAAAGAAAAAGCCTATCGCCATCAGCTGAAAACAAAGCATCAGAAAACGGGAGTCCCTTTGGAAAGCGACTACTCCGAATCCGTAATGGACGGATTCCTACTTGTCATCGCCTTGTCAGACATGGAAAAAATAGCAAAACGGAGAAAAGACGAAAACACCCTTTCCTGGCTGAAACAGCTGAAGAAGGAAAAGATCCATCACCTCAATCACGATGCCTATATCGAGGGCTATTATGCCCGAGTTCTTCTCAACCGCAGATGCTCCAAAGCCGATTATATCGGAAGCGGAAAAGACGGGCTTTCCATCGAAGAAGGTCTTGACGGCTCCTACTACCTCAACTCCTTCTCCTGGTCCTTGCTTTCCGATGTCGCAAGCGAAAAAAGAATCAAGGAAATGCTTGCCAAAGTGGACACCTATTTGAAATCACCGGCCGGCTATAAGCTGTGCACCGGACACGATCTTTCCCTGGCTGGAGCCAAATCCTCGTCGACCGACCACTATTTCATCGGGGACAGGGAAAACGGCGGTGTGTTCAAGCATGCAACCATGATGCTGACCAGGGCACTGCTTTATCGGGCAAAAACCGTCAAAGACAAAGAACTGAAAGAGCAGATGGTAAAAGACGCCTACTTCATGATCGACCTCGTCTACCCGTTTAACACGCTCGAAAACGTCGAACTCTATAAGGGAAACCCCAGATTCTGCACTCAGTACAACAATTCCATCACCGAGGAGAACATCGGTCCGATTCTCAGCGGAACTGCAACCTGGCTTACGTTGACGATATTCGAGGCTCTTGGCATCCGGATCGAAAACAGCACACTGATCCTTTCCCCGATGCTCAGAAAAGAAGAGGAAGAAGTAACCTATACCATCAAAAACAAGGAAGCCATTCTGAGAATCCGGATAAAGAAAGCAAAAGGGACCCTCTGCGAGAAAGAAACAGAGGAAGTGGAAATCGACGGAAACAAAGTCAAAGGAAACCGGATCAGGCTTCCGATAGCAGGAAAACACGAAATCGAAGTATCCTATCGATAATGCAAGCGATTAACCGAGTTTCTGTTTGCTTTTCACAATTCAAACATTTACATTAATTAAGAAGTACTAGGAAAATGATATGGTAAAATTAAAAGACATCGCCAAAGCATGCAACACATCCGTTGCAACCGTCAGCCGTGCTCTAAACGGCTCCACGGAACTATCCAAAGAAACCATCGAACGCATCCTCAAGATTGCAAAAGAGATGGGCTATGTTCCCAATGCATATGCCCGAGCTTTGAAATCCAAAAAATCCTACGACATCGGAGTCATCTACTATGATGCCACTTTCGGTGGCCTCAAGCATGAATACTTCTCCGGAATCCTGAATGCCCTGAAAGTCGAAGCCGAATCCAAAGGATTCAGCATCACCTTCCTAAGCAAACGGACGAACAAAGATATGACCTACCTTCAGCTGGCCAGATATCTCAACATGGACGGCGTCATCATCGTCACGGAGGAATTCGACAATCCGGAAGTCATCGAACTTGTCAAATCCGACCTTCCCGTCGTCACCATCGACTACGTATTCAACTCCTCGACAGCCATCATGAGCGACAATACCGAAGGAACCAAGAAACTTGTCCATTATGCAAAGAACCTCGGTCACAGGAAAATCGCCTTCATCCACGGCGAATATACCGACGTCACCAAGAAGCGACTGGCCAGTTTCTATGCCGGTATGAAGGAATGCAATCTTCCCATCATCGACAAATTCGTCCTCGACGGTTCCTTCCACAATCCCAAGGTCTGCGGCCACCTGACCAAGGAACTCATGAAAAGAAAAGAAAGACCGACCTGCATCTTGGCTCCGGATGACATCTCCATGATCGGAAGCCTATCCGCACTAAACGAAATGGGATTCAATGTTCCGGAGGACATCTCCGTCATCGGATACGATGGAATCGATTTTTCCCGTTTCTACCGCCCGAAATTCACAACCTATATCCAGAATTATGAAGAGCTAGGAAAAGCAGCAGCAAACGAGCTGATCAACCGCATCTTCAATCCAGAGACCTTCATTCCGAAGACCATCATGGTAAACGGAATGATACAGGAAGGAAACACCACCGCTCCCCTGAAGAAATCGAAATAGATCAAGAAAAATCCCAGAGTCAGAATTAAATGGTCCTGGGATTTTTTCGTGGAACAAAAAACTGGGCCTTTTATATGAACCAAGCGGCGAAGGAAGCAAATCCGCATCCTTTTTCGCAAGAATCCAATAGAAGAACCCAGTAGACAACACCTAGTTTAACCTTTGACAGCACCGGCAGTCAGATTCTTGATGATGGAACGGGAGAAGATCAGATAGACGATGACGACCGGAACAACGGCAAGAGCCATAAGAAGATAAATCTGACCATATTCTCTCAGATACTGCGTGTCATTGTTCAGCTGTGTGAAGATGATCGGCACCGTATACGATTCCTTATCTCTAAGAAGCATGGAAGGCATGAAGAAGTTATTCCAGCTGCTGACATAGGAGAAGATGAACTGAACCGCAAGGGCGGGCTTAAGAATCGGAAGAATCATCTGATGGAAAATACGTATTTCGCTTGATCCATCGACTCGGGCTGCCTCGATGATTTCATAAGGAAGGACGGAATCAAGATACTGCTTCATATAGAAATAGACAGCCGGAGAAGCAATACAGGGAAGAATAAGCATCGAGTAAAGGATTCCATAATGTCCGAAGAAATTGTACTTTGCGGCAACCATGACAAGACCCATGGCGGCAACCTGAGTCGGAATCATCATGATGGCAAGAATGAACGTCTCGATGAACTTCTTTCCTTTGAAGGAATAGGTATGGACCGCATAGGCTGTAAGAGCAGAGAAATAGACGGTGAGAATAGCGGAGAAGCCGGAGACCCAGATGGAATTCCAAAGGGCCTTCAGAATCGGAAGATGCGCATTGCTCATCAACCCAGTCCAGTTCTCGATGAAATGAGAGCCGGGAATCAAAGTGAATTCCTGCTGGATGGAATGAGTATCACGTGTACTGTTGATGATAAGAATATAGAATGGGAAAAGACACAGGATGGAAAGGAAAATCAAGAAGATATAGACCAGAACCCTTTCGATGGTAAGCTTGACCTTTTCGGATTTCGGCTTTTCCTGTTTTAACGATACCTTGGAATAATCGATGGTACCATTCAATTCATTTGTTTTCATAGATTACTCCTTCATGGCAGAAGCCGGGGCGGGATTACCCTCACCGAGTTCTTTAAGACCGGCTCTGACAAATCTCTCACGTTTCTTCTTTGCCTTGATTTCGGCTTTCTTGGCATTATCCTTAGGAACCATGACCTTGAAGACAATCAAGCTCAAGATACCGGTAATGACAAACAGGATGGCAGACAAGGCACCGGCCTCTCCGTAGTTCTGTTTGCTGTTGACCAAATCATAAAGATACATGATAATCGTCTTCGCACACTGCTGAGTTCCGCCTTTACCCTGCGTAAACATCTGAGCGGCATCGAAGAGCTGAATACCACCGATCATGGAAGTAATGAAGAAGTAGACAAAAATCGGAGTAAGAAGCGGCATTGTGATCTTCCAGAAGATCTTCCAGGAACTTGCCCCATCCAGTCTTGCGGATTCGAACACCGACTCATCAATACCCATAATACCGGACATCAGAAGGATGGAAGTATTACCGAACCACATAAGGAAGTTGATGAACGCGATAATGACTCTCGTCCACCAGACGCTGTTCTTGAACATGATCGGTGTTCCTTCCGGCAGAAGATGAAGTGATTCCAGAATCAAGTTGACAGGACCGGATGAAGAGAAGAACATTTGGAACATATAACCGAAAGCAGCTGCCATAACAAGATTCGGCATATAGGTCACCGTCTGGAAGAACTTGATGCCCTTAAGCTTTAGTCTCTCGTCCGTAAACCAAATCGCAAGAAGAAGAGAACAGATGCACTGAGGAACAAAGCCGAGGATCCAGATGATCATCGTATTACCGAGATATTGCCACATCTGGCTTCCAGGTTGAAGAAGTTTGGCAAAATTCTTTAAGCCAATGAAAGTAGGACCGATGACAGAACCATCCAAGTTCGAAACTTTATAGTTGAATACCGAATAATAGAACGTACGAAGAAGGGGATAGAACTGGAAAATCAAGAATATGACGACAAACGGAATCAGGAAGAGATACCCGTATTTCGCATAAGAAATCATCTTATGCTTCTTGGATGAATTCCGTTTCAATACAGGTGCCTGAGTATTTTCCTTTTTCATAGGCACCTCCTAGAAGATGGCTTTCTCCGTATCCTGATCGAAGAGATGACAGTGATGCAGATTGAAGCAGACTCTCACCGTTTCATTCGGCTGAATGTTCTTTTCAGCAGGGAATTTGGCAATTGTATCCTGGAAAGCAAAGTTGGTATGGACATAATATTCGTTTCCAAGAAGCTCAGCCAAAATAACCTTGGCATCGAAGATAGCATCAGGATATAAGGAAGCATGATAGCCGTCCCCTTCATGGATATCCTCCGGACGGATACCGAAGACAACCTTTTCCGGAATGTCTTTACCTCTGACAAGCTCTTCCGGAAGCTTGATCGTCTTACCTGTGATAAACGTGACAAAGCCATCCTTATAAGTGACCGGGAAGAAATTCATGGCAGGGGAACCGATGAAGCCGGCAACAAACTTGTTGACCGGATGATTGAAGATATCCATAGGAGTTCCGATCTGCTGTACATAACCGTCTTTCATGATGACGATACGAGTAGCCATCGTCATAGCTTCCGTCTGATCATGAGTGACATAGATTGTAGTGGCTTTGAGGTTATTGTGAAGCTTTACGATTTCGCTTCTCATCTGGACTCTCAGCTTTGCATCGAGGTTACTCAAAGGCTCATCCATGAGAAGAACCTTGGAATGTCTGACAATGGCACGGCCCAAGGCAACACGCTGTCTCTGACCGCCGGACAAAGCCTTAGGCTTTCTGTCCAGGTATTCCGTGATCTGAAGGATTCTGGCAGCTTCGTTGACTCTCTTGTCGATTTCCGCCTTCGGAAGTTTCATGACGCGGAGCGGGAAGGCCATGTTTTCATAGACCGTCATATGCGGATAAAGGGCATAAGACTGGAAGACCATGGCAATACCTCTGTCCTTCGGAGCCACATCATTCATATATTCGCCGTCGATGAAGAGATTACCGGCTGAAATATCCTCAAGACCGGCAACCATTCTCAACGTCGTGGACTTACCGCATCCGGAAGGTCCGACGAATACAATGAACTCATGCTGCTTGATATCGATGGAGAAATCGTGGACGGCATGATATCCGTTTTCATAGATCTTGTTGATGTTCTGAAGAGAGACGAAAACACCTTCCGGTGCCGTCCTTCCCATCTCATCATCCCTCTTCCTTGCTTCAGCCAAAGCCTTTTGACTAGCCAGTTTCTGGGCTTTTTCCTTCTCCTTGGCCGCCTTCCTTCTTTCAAAGAAATTCATCTTCTTCTCGGCGCTTGCTTCTTTTTTTGGCAACATAATCTTTCTCCTTTTTAAAAGCGAACAACCTCAACCTGGTATTCCTTCACATTATCCTCGTAAGGTACCAGATTCCCGTCTTGACTCTTCCCATTGACAATCAGATGATACTCGCCGACTCCTTGGTTATGAATGGTTATATGGAATACTTTATCACGAATCTTCCTTTCAACCCTAACATCTTTGAAATTTTCCGAAAGGCACGGCCGGATTTCAAGTCCATCGAGCTTGGGGACAATACCAAGCAAGCCCTGACTCAGACAGACAAAGGACCAAGTCGCACTTCCGGTAAGCCAGGAATTCTTGGCCTGACCATAGGATTTCGAACTTCTTCCCGCAATCATCTGGGAATAGACATATGGCTCTGTCCTATGGATCTCGCTTCGATCTTCAATATAGCTTGGAGCATTCTTCCTATAAAGTTCGAAGGCCCGTTCAGGCTCCCTCTCTTTGCAGCAGGCCAAAGTCAGCCAAGGATTGTTGTGATTGAACACAGCGCCGTTTTCCTTTACACCCTGCGGATAAGAAGAAATCTCCCCAAGTTCCACATGATATCTCGAATACGGCGGATAGAGAATCTCAGCACCCCAGTCATCCACCAAATACTTGAAGGAAGCATCAATGGATTTCTTTCCAAGGCCTTCCTTCTGTCCGATGCCGGCCATCGTGCAGAATCCCTGAGGCTCAATATAGATCTTTCCTTCTTCACACTTGGAGGAACCGACCTCATGTCCAAAGGCATCATAGGCCCGTTTGAAATATCCTCCGTCATAATCGAATCCATATTTCACCGTTGCCTTGTCGATATCCTCGACATATTTCAGAATATAGGCCGCATCTTCATCTTTATGAATGGATTTTGCCAATTCGGCAAATTCCTTGCCGTATTTCACGAACATTCCGGCGATGAACACCGATTCAGCAATATGCGTATCGTTATTCTCCACCGTCTGGAAGGACTCTCCGTCTGTCGTCGAGAAACAATTCAGATTCAAGCAGTCGTTCCAATCCGCACGTCCGATAAGGGGAAGGCCATGTGGACCAAGATTCTCGATGGTATGCTTCAAGGAAACCATAAGATGGTCATACAACGGTTTCTCGCTGCCCTTCACATTATCAAACGGAGTCGGATGATCAAGAATTGTGAAATCCCCCGTTTCCCGGATATAGCTGATTGTCGCTCCGACAAGCCAGAGGGGATCATCATTGAATCCGGAACCGATATCGGCGTTGCCCTTCTTGTTGAGAGGCTGATACTGATGATAAGTAGAGCCATCCTTGAACTGGATGGATGCGATATCGATGATTCTTTCTCTTGCCTTGTCCGGAATCAGATGGACAAAACCAAGAAGATCCTGGCAGGAATCGCGGAATCCCATTCCTCTTCCCGTTCCCGTCTCATAATAGGAAGCACTTCTTGACATCATATAGGTGATCATGCACTGGTATTGATTCCAGATATTTGCCATGCGGTCGAATTTCTCGTCACCGCTCTCGACATGGAAGATGTCCAAACGTTTTTCCCAGTATTCTTTAAGTTCCTCAAAGGCCTTCTTCACCTCATTGTCATCGAAATATTTTTTCTGAAGCCCATAGGCCTTCTTCTTGTTGGGTTTTCCCTGCTCATCCCATTTTTCCTCAACGGGATTCTCCACGAAACCAAGAAGGAAGGTGAATTCAACCTTTTCCTTCGGCTTAAGGACAAAATCCAACCTATGACAGGCCATCGGATAATAATCATGGACAAGAGAATCAAAGGAAGTGGACTTGAAGACAGCATCCGGGTGATCGAATCCGTTCTCTAGGCCAAGAAACACATCCCTGTCCGTATCGAATCCATCATGTTTTCTAGAGCAGGCGAAGAATGCGAAATGATTTCTTCTCTCCCTATATTCCGTCTCGTGATAAATGGAATGATCATCCACTTCGACTTCCGCAAGATTCAGATTCCTCTGGTAGTTGTTGGCATCATCCACAGCATTATATAGACAGAACTCCACAGCACCATAGAACGAGAATCTCTTTTCAGCGTCTCCTTCATTGACAAGCACGATATGATTGATTTCACAGTTATCATGCAGAGGAACAAAACAAGTCAGGGTAGCCTTAAGAGAATCCTTGCTGGACTCAAAGATAGAATAATTCAATCCGTGCCTACAACGATACGTATCCAACGATGTCTTCGTCGGCAGATATCCAATGTTCCAGACGGTATTACCTTCTTTGATGTAATAGAACCTTCCGGAAACATCCCTGGGAACATTATTGTAGCGGAAGCGAGTGATTCTTCTCAGCTTAGCATCTTTGAAAAAAGAATATCCACCACAAGTATTTGAAATCAAAGAATGGAAGTCTTCCGTACCAAGATAATTGATCCATGGAAGCGGTGTATGTGGTGTTTCAATCACATATTCCTTGTTCGCGTCATCAAAGTGCCCAAATTTCATAAATTTTCCTCCACAAGTTAAGATTTTATGTTTTTTTAAGCTTTTTATTCAGCGTAATCGTTTTCGTAAAGGCAATTTAAGTATAGCTTCTATGGCCAGAAAATCAACAAAAATTTTTGCAAAAAAATCTTTTTTTCCGACTAAATACAATGAAATTGTATTTAAATCACAAATTCATGCAATCGTTTTCGATTTTTGTTGACAAACAAGAAGACGGAAAACTATAATGTTCACGAAATCGATTGCGAAAGCTCTTACACAAGATACCAGATGTCAACTCGGTAATCACGTAAGGCAAGGTCGAGAAGCGAGCCTTCCATAAATCGCCGAAGTAGTAAGGAAATAGCGCAAAACAGGAGGTAATTATGAAAAAGAACTTATTTGCCCTATTAGCTGTTGTCACATTAGCAGGCAGTTTGGCTGGTTGCAACCCATCCACTTCTGGTTCGGGTACTGGCACCGGAGGCAAAGAATATCCGGACTATGAAGAGCAGGCTGTCACTCCGATCACTCCGACATTGTCCAATGGCGGAAGCATTGTCAATATCAGATGCTGGAACACCGAATTCGAAGAAAGATTCGCTCAGTTCTATGACGGAATCGATGAAGAAGTCAATCCAAAGAAATTCGTCAAGGATAAAGGAAATCTTGCAACTGCCAGCGCAGACGGAACCTATACATTGAAGAACTTCAAGACAGCTTCCGGAGATAAGATCAAAGTCAAGTTCATCGTCAATGCCAACCAGGACAACGGCTATCAGATTCCGTTGGATCGTGACTTAAAGAACCAGGCCACTGCTTCTGCAGACAACAAGATCGATATGTTCTTGATGGAAGCAGACTATGCCTTGAAGTATGCAAATTCCGATTATTCCGTCGATATTTCCAAGCTTGGCATCACAGAAAACGATACCAAGGATATGTATGACTACACCAAAGTCATCGCAACCGATACCAGAAAAGGTATGAACAACGCCCTCAAGGGACTTTCCTGGCAGGCAGCTCCGGGTCTCTTCGCCTATAGAAACGATTTCGCCAAGAAGCTTTGGTCCGATTATCCGGCCGATCCTGCAGAAAGCGATACTCAGGAAGTCAAAGCCCAGAAGACCGCAGCCCAGGCCGAATTCGTACAGGGAAAGATCGGAACATGGGATAAATTCAACGCCGTTGCCAAAGAAGCAAAAGAAAAGAACATCCATATGCTTTCCGGCTTCGATGATTCCTATCGTACCTTCTCCAACAGTGCCAAATCCTCTTGGATCAAGAAATATGTCAATGTCGACGGCGAAAAGACTGCCATGCTGACTCTCGATCCGGAAATCAAGAACTGGATCAAGCAGACCAAGGAATATACCGACAAGAAGTACAACAACCAGACTTCTCTTTGGGATGACAACTGGGCCAAAGGCCAGAGTATCAAAGGAGACGTCTTCGGATACTTCTATTCCACTTGGGGTATCAACTTCACCCTTCTTGGAAATGCAGGCGACGAACTTTATGGACAGTACAGAGTCTGTCAGGGTCCTGCCAGCTACTATTGGGGTGGAACATGGCTCTGCGCTGCCAACTACACCGACAACGCCGACGTCGTCAAAGATATCATGCTCAAGCTTACCTGCAACAAAGATGTAGCCAAATCCATCACTTCCAACGAAATCGTCCAGGATTACACCAACAACAAGACTGCCATGCATGAACTTGCCACAGACAAGAACTATGGTTCCAAGTTCCTCGGTGGACAGAACCACATTGCCCTCTTCGAGAAATCCGCTTCCAATTTGAAGATGGCTGCCATGTCTGCAATCGATCAGACCTGCAACGAAGGAATCCAGAATGCCATGAAAGATTACTTCACTGGAAAGATTTCCTATAAGGAAGCCGTCAACAACTTCAAGAAGAACTGCCAGGACAAGGTCAACTCCATCCTCTTCGACAGCACCTTCGACGAAGAACTCTAAATCCGTTTCCCCTTTTACAGCCGACTGAAAAGCCGGCTGTTTTCTTTTGGCCTTAAAAAAGCATAGAAAAAGCCGTCCAGCAAAACCAGACGGCAAACAAGGCACAATAATCAATCCAGATCCTTGAATTTTTCCAAAAGCAACAGAATCAATAGCCTGGCTGGATTCGAAAAGATGACGGATTTGTCCTCAAGAAGCGCATGGATTTCCTCTTTCGAATACAGTTTGGCCTGAATATCCTCGAATTCCTCCTTATCCTCTTTCCCTTTGGATAGTAAAGAAGCAGTTACAACGGCATTGCATTCATCGCTGAGCCCTTCACTGGTCGGAGAAGGAGGAACAATCACCTTGATGTTTTCCATCTCATATCCCGTCTCTTCCCGAAGCTCCCTTCTAGCCGCATCCTCGATGGATGAATCTTCCTTATCGACAAGTCCGGCGGGAAAAGAATAGACATCATGATTCAAAGCCGGACGATGCTGTTTTTCCAGAAGAAGGAAAAGCTTGCCGCCTTTGATCAGATACGCACCGATCAGCACGGCATCCGCCCGCATAAAATCCTGCTTTGGAATTCTAAGTTCTTCGACAGATTCATTTCTCGAAGCAAGGAAATAGCTGTAATCCTTTTTTGTCCCGTCGTCTTTGGTAACCGAATAATGCAGCGTATAGAAATTCAGGAAACGATGCTCCGTTTCCTTATCAGCAGAAACAAAATCCCATTTCATAAAGGAACCTCACTTTTACAAAAAAATTATAGCGCAGAACATTCTTCATTGAAATAAGCATCAAGCAATAAAGACATTCGCATCTAGAAAATACCTGTCAATCCCTTTTATTGAAATTTTCAGTCCGCTTTTAACTCATCTTGAAATTTGCCCGATTTCATCGGATTTTTCAAGAACCAAAAAATCAAAATAGGGAAAAACAAAAGACAAAAAAGAACCATCAACAAAACACATAGGGACTATCCTGGGAAACCATTCCATTAGGCATGTTATCATATTCTCGCCTGAAAAAGAGCAACACAACCAAAAGGAGAATTTATGGAGAAAAAGAAGTTCCACAAGTCTATGCTGTTTGCCTTATGTGTTCTGTCTGTCGGATCTGCCTTAGGAGGCTATCTTGTCTATGACAAAGTCACAAAAGCAAAAATCGATGTTCCGAATGTCGAGGCCGAAATCAACGAAGGAGCCAATTTCAAGGTCAAATACACCTATAACGCCTCAACTGACAAATATGGTTCCTACGAAATCAGTTATCGGGTCGAGCCGAACGTCTATACAGATCAGATTCTAGCGAAAGTCAGCTATATCGATGATACAGAAGTCGATGAAAGTATTATCACCATCAACCACTTCCAAAAGGAGAAGAAAGTCGTCGTTCACTGCAAAGACATCTTCACCAAACAGGTAAAAGTCACTCTTTATGCCGAAACTGAACCGGATGTCAATTGTTTCATCAAATTCGATTTCGTCGAGAAGCTGAAAGTATCCCTTCCGGAAACCATCAACGTTGTCCAAGGTCAGACACCGAAGATCGAAGTCAAAGTGGACACGACCGGCGGTACCAAAGAAGCAGACAAGTTGATCCGAAACGAAACCTACGCCTGGACACAAGAATATGTCGACTGGTGTATGGCTCAAGCGCAATCCTATTTGGATAGCATCGTGGCCGACTTAGAGAAAAACTGCGAAGTCAGAAACGCCTCATTAGGTGATTCCTTCGGTCTCACGCCAACCGTCTGTATGTATTTGTTCCAAACCAATTTCAATTCAACAAGCTTCCTATCCAATACAGGCGTGAATTTCAGCTACGAATATCGTTACAGCGATGACGAGGATCCTGATTACAATGTCGTCAATTCCACTTGGAGTCTCAAGGATCTAAGTTACGAGGCTTTCAAGGAAGAATTCAATGGTGTCAACAAACTCATAAACTATACCTGCAGTGTCAACAAAGAAACCTATTCCACACAGCTTGGCTTGTTGATGGATAAGATTCCAGTCTCCAAGATCGTTGCCGATACGATCAGTTTCACATTCTAACGACAATATAATTCTGCAATAATTTCCAAATCATTCCCTTTACTTCCATTCCTCATGAAGCAGTCGGTCTTCTCCGGCTGCTTTTCTCGTCAAATCAAATCGATTCCATAGTCTCTGCCATTCCTTTTAAGATATAATCAAAAAAGGAGGCAACATCCATGTCTATCGGATATTCCCTATTCAGATTTATGTATCTTTCCGTTTTCACAAAGCAGATCAAGAAGAAGGACGAAAAAAGACTAAAAAGACTGACTCTTCCCAATGATATCGACGAATACAAATACGAAGAAGGAAATATCCGCTTTCTCATCCACAAAAGAAAAAACGCAAAAGAAGACTACGGAATCCTGTTCGATATCCATGGAGGAGGATTCTGTTACGGAGACAAGGAACTGAACCGTCCATTCAATATGACCATGGCCGAAAAAGGGTATACCGTCATCAGCATGGATTACCGTCTTGTGGACAAAGTGCACATCAAAGAGCAGGTCCAGGATATCCTTGATGTCATGAACTACATCCATTCGAACAAAGAACAACTAGGTCTGAATTTCAGTAAACCGGTATTCCTTACGGGCGACAGTGCAGGCGGTATGCTCTCTGGAGTCATCGTTGCACTAAGCAGAAGCGAATATCTCCAGACAATATTCGACCGGAAACCCAGATTCGGTTTTGAAAAGCTTGTTCTGAACCATCCGGTCGGCTATACTTCCGACTCCGGTTCTCTTTATCACATTCCTGGTCTGAAGAAGAAAATATCCAAATGGACATCCATCCTCCTCTATGGAGAGAACTACAAGGAGGATCCCGTCTATCAAAATGTCAGCAGCTTCGATTCGATATTGAAGCTTGCCGAATTCCCCAAGACACTGATTGTCACCTCTCCAAACGACAAGATGTTTCATCCCGTTTCCTTAAGACAGAAAAAAGCCTTGGACCAACACCATGTGGAAAACGATATTTTTATCCAGCAGAAAGAACCGAACGGTCACGTATTCAACATCGCAGAGATCAACTCAGACAGTGCCAAGGAAGCAAACGAAAAAATCAGCGACTTCCTAAAAAATCACTGATTTCCGTTCTCAAGATATCGGATATCATCATCCGTCAAATCAACATCAAGAGCGCCAAGATTCTCTTCGGCACGCTGGATAGAAGAAAGATTGACTATCGCAGCAGTCGGACATCTCTGATGAAGGACATAGCTCAAAGAAAGTTGAGGAAGAGAAACATGTTTGCTTGAGGAGAGCCGTTCCGCCCGCCTTAGGATTTCAATATTTCTTTTGTCATAATAGGCATACCTACTGCAAAACGAAAGATGCTTTTTGAATTCATTGTCGTTGCTACGATATTTTCCTGATAAAAAGCCATCAGCAAGAGAAGAATAGCATAAAACAGAGATGTTGTTCTTCGAAAAGAACTCGACATTCGTTTCCTTTTCATTTCCGTTCATGGATTTCGACCCGTTATGCCATGGATCCCTCTTTCTCACAACAAGAGAGAACTGCGGTTCATTGACCACAAAAGGCTGAAGACTATGGCTTTTTGCATAGTCGTTTGCTTCCTTGATTCGCTTAATGGAGAAGTTGCTGACACCAATAGCCCGCGTATAGCCTCGGACAATCAGTTCATTCATGAAGGTAATGATTTCGCCGATGTCTTTTCTTTCATCGTCACGATGAAGAAGAACAAGGTCGACATAATCGACTCCCATGGCTTTCAAAGAAGCCTGAACGTCCTCAATGGCGCTTTGACGGTCCACCCGTCTGAAGATGCCATATTTCGGATGACAGCACTTGGTAATAATGACAATATCACTGCGCCTGATATTGCCAAGATTTCTTCCGAAATGTTCCTCGCTAGAACCATTTCCATACACCCTGGCCAGATCAAACGTATTCACATGATGATCGACAAGCCACCTTAAATACGATTCATCGTAGGCTCCATCCAGCATCAGTTTGCTGGATCCGCCGCAGATGATTCTACCCATGTCGATTTCCACACCCTGAGCATCTTTGATTTTCAAAGAACGATTCATTTTTTCACCATCCGATGCACAAGATTACAACTCAACGCCTTAAGCCTTCAAGAATGCCTTATAGGCAAGATAAGCTTCATAGACATCTGCCTTGGAGACAAGTTCCATCGGAGAATGCATGGAAAGAACAGGAACTCCGGCATCAAGGACATACATATTGTAATTACCAAGAATATAGGCAATTGTTCCTCCGCCTCCCTGATCGACCTTGCCGATTTCGGAAGTCTGATAATGGATGCCGTTCTCATCCATGGCATTTCTTACAAACGCCAAAAACTCCGGCATAGCATCATTGCAGCCGCTCTTTCCTCTGGCTCCAGTATATTTGTTGAATACAATACCCTTGGAGAAATAGCAGGAGTTGTTCGGCTCATTCGCATAAGCATAAATCGGATCGACAGCACCGGAGACATCGCTGGAAAGCATCTTGGAATTGCTCATCGCATGACGAACAGCGAGATCAGAATCCTTTCCTTCTAAATGAAGCATCTCGGCAACCGTGTTTTCAAACCAGGCACTCTGGGCACCGGTAGCGCCGATGGAACCGACTTCTTCCTTATCCACCAAGACACAAACTGTCGTATAATCCGTAGTTTCCGTATCCAGAACTGCCTTGAAAGACGTAAAGGCACAGACTCTGTCATCATGTCCGTATCCGGCAACCATGGAGCGATCGAATCCATAATCCCTTGCCGGTCCGGCCGGAACAGCAACCAGTTCGCTTGAAAGGAAGTCTTCCTCCTCGATGCCATACTTATCCTTCAGCAAAGAAAGGATATAGTTCTTCTCGGCATCTTTGTTCTTGTCCAACGGAATATTTCCGACTGTTATATCAAGGTTTTCGCCCTCGATTGCCTTGGCAAGTGGCTTTGCCATCTGATCCTGGGAAAGATGGATCAGCAAATCCGTAATACCGATGATCGGATCATTTGGATCCTCACCGATAGAGATTTCCACACAGCTACCGTCCTTCTTGTAGACAACACCATGTAAGGCAAGAGGAATCGTCGTGTACTGGTATTTCTTGATTCCACCATAATAGTGGGTCTCGAACATAGCAAATCCGCCTTTTTCGAAAAGAGGATTCTGCTTAATATCCAGTCTTGGGGAATCAATATGGGCACCAAGGATTCTCATACCCGATTCGATGCTCTTCTTACCGATAACTGCAGCAAGGAAGTTCTTACCCTTGTTAGTGACAAAAACCTTGTCGCCTTCCTTAAGAGACTCGAATTCCGAAATATCCTTGAATCCCTTCTTCCTTGCCATCTCAATCGCTTCCTTGACGACAAGTCTTTCCGTCTTTCCATAACTCAAAAACTGCTTATATTCTTCATTAAAGGCAAAAATCGCCTTTTTCTTTGCTTCATCAGCATCCAACCAAATGTTCTTTGCGTACATAGATAGCACCTCCAAATTCCCATTTAGTATAATCAGTAAGGCGTCACCGTGCAACCTCAATCCCAGTCGTACTCGATTTGATCATCGACAGTCCACTTCGGGTGCAATTCGATTTTGAACTTCCCTACATCATAAATACCATATAAGTCCATCCTGAGATCATCGAGAATCCATTTGAGTGCATATTCCGGAGTCTTCGTTTCGATTTCTTTATGCAAGGACTCCTTTGTCTTTTCCTCCTCATAAATTCCGCAGGAAGGCACTTCGATGCGGGCAATAGCATCTACGGCAAAAACAAGATGAAATAAATCCGACTCTCCATCAATCAATGAGAAATCCCGGAAAATGCCTCGATAATGCATCTTCACGATATTTCCGCTCTTTTTCTCCTTCCCGGCATAAAAATAGTCGTAAATTCCAGGATTCAGCACCTGGCTTTCAATAAATCTGACGACATAGTCTCTTACATTCTCATCCTTCGGATCGGCTTTTGTCTTTTCAAGAAGCTCATCCAGTTCCTGTTCTTTCATAAATCATCCCCCTTTTCTTTATATCACACGGAAAAGAATAAAAAAGAACGGAATCTAAAAAAATTTTTGAAATCATCCCTCAGACAAACAAAACAAATATTCGTTTTGTACCATTGAAACCGAAAGAACCCTAAAGTAAACTTATACATATGAAACCGATCGAATATAGGCATACATTAGCCGTTTATCACAAAATCAAGGACGATTTGAAAAAGCTCACCTTCAAAGTAACGATCATCGTGCAGTTTTTCCTCTTCATCTACTATTCCTGTTCCATCTACTTCCGAAGACAGGAGCCCGTCTATATCACCCTATATTCCATTCTTCTGGTCATTTCACTGCTTCTCTTCCTAGAAGAATGCCTCTATGAATACCATAGGAAAAAAGACGAGGAAAATGAAATCAAGTCCGATCATAAAAAGAAACGGATGATTCTGAAAATCATCTCTCTTTCAAGCAAAATCTCCCTACTTGCCCTTTCCCTGATTACCATCCTCCAAAACAAGGCAAGCGACTTCGAAAAAGTCATGACCATTGCCTTATGCATCATCCTGCTTGTCCAGTTCATCATCCTCTTCTTAGCAAAACTCATCAACAAATACCTGAACTGGACAAAGAAAGCCATCGAACTCGATTACAAAGAGTCGCTTCTAAAAAGTCCGAGCCAGACCTTTTCGGACAAGCTCCATGATTTTGCAGCCAAGTTGAAAAACGAAGAAAACAAAGACGAATTCCATTCCATCATCCAGGAACAGCTGGAAAAAGACGAAGAAGCAAAGAACAAGAAAAAAGCCATCAACAAGCAAATAAAGAAAGAGCAGAGAAAAGAAGACCTGAAAATCATCCAGAAGCATTTCGTCGATAAGTACATCCAAAGCAAAATCAAGGACGAGAAAATAGAAAACGCCTACAGGAAAAACGAACTTTATGCCAAAGGGCTGCTTCAAAACCAGCAAAAATACAAAGTCTTCCTGGATAAAGCAATAGAATCCTTAAAAGAAGACAAAATCCCTCCCGAGTTGAACTATATCCAAATCGAGCTTGATCAGCTGCTATCCAAAACAGATCTGACCGACAGTGAAAAGACCAAAGCCATCATCAACATCCATTACTACCTGAACCCTTTGGTAAAGAACGAAACGACGACTCAGGATAACTTAAAGATAAAAAAGATAGCGGACATGAATTACACGTTGCTTTTAAAATGAAGGAATTTCAAAGAGTTCAACGCTTGCCAATATTACGAATTTCAGCCGTACAAACAAAGGGTTCAAAATCTTTGACTTTTAAGAAGAATCCATTATAATATCCATCGCTACATCAAGAGTTTGGCTAGGGACTAAGCCCGTAGAACCAACAGCAACCTGCAATGGCAAGGTGCTAAAGCTTAGATCGATGGATATTGAAAGTAGACAAATCCATCGCAGGATGGATTTTTTTAATCCACAGAAAGGAAACAAATGAAAGAAGTCAGAAACCTATTTACTTCGGAAAGCGTGTCCGAAGGACATCCGGACAAAGTCTGCGACCGGATCAGCGATGCCATTCTTGACTGCTGTCTGAAAGAAGACCCGGAATCAAGAACAGCAGTCGAAACACTGGCCACCAGAGAAAAAATCATCATCTCCGGAGAAGTGACCACAAAAGCCAAAGTGGACTATGAAAAGATTGCCAGGGACGTCGTCCGCGAAATCGGATACACCTCTCCGGAAAAAGGCATCGGCGCCGATTCCATGAGCGTTGAGGTCTACATCCGAGAGCAGTCACCGGACATCGCACAGGGCGTGGATTCCTCCTCCGACAGCCACTCCATCGGTGCAGGAGACCAGGGCATCATGTTCGGCTATGCTACCGATGAAACCGAAAACTTCATGCCTCTTCCGATTGTCATGGCACACAAGCTTGTCAGAAAAGCCACGGAACTCAGAAAAGCAGGAAGCCTTGCCTTTGCAAGGCCGGATATGAAATCCCAGGTCACCATCGACTATACCGAAGAAAAACCGACACTGAACGCCGTCGTCTTCTCCTGCCAGCATGAACCGGATTACGATAACAACACCATCCGAAAAGAACTGCTTGAGAAAGTCATCTATCCTGTCATCGATTCCTTCCACATCGACAGAAAGGACACCAATCAATACTACATCAATCCTACCGGAAGATTCGAGATCGGTGGACCCCTTGGCGATACCGGACTGACCGGAAGGAAAATCATCGTCGACACCTACGGCGGAAGTGCTCCGCACGGCGGAGGAGCCTTCTCCGGAAAAGATCCAACCAAAGTCGACAGAAGCGCCGCCTATGCCGCAAGACACGCCGCATTGAACATCGTTGCCGCAGGACTCTGCAAAAAATGCCTCATCCAGCTCAGCTATGCCATCGGAGTCTCAGAACCCGTCAGCATCAACATCGAAACCTATGGAACCGAAACGGTAGCCAAGGAAAAGATCCTTGAGACCCTGCTCAATGAAAAGATCTTCGATTTCACTCCCTTTGGAATCATACAGCGTTTCTCTCTCCGAAAACCTACCTTCCGCTATCAGGATCTAAGTGCCTATGGACATTTCGGTCGTCCGGACCTCAATCTCCCTTGGGAAAAGAGAGATAAGGTCGATCTTCTGAAGAAATTCTGCGGTCTGGAATAATACTTCTGCTTCAAAAACATATAAAACGGCAGTGCAAAACCTAGTGCATTGCCGTTTTTCCTTTTTTTGTCAATTTAACTCATTAAAATTTTTGGAAATATTTGTAAAAACACCCTTTTTACGAAATTTAGAAATTATAATTTTGCCACTTTTGCCGGAAACTAGCACCATTTTATGAATTTTTTACAACAAGTTGACCATTTTAGAAAAATTTATAGTATCATTAAATAGGTGGCAGAAGAATGCCACATAAAGAAAGGAAACCCAAGAATGCTTGAGGACTTAAAAGAAGAATTAGAAACGAATGCTATCGGCTATGTGACTATTCACTCTGTGCTCTTCAACCTGAATCCGGATCAAAAAGTCCTCATTGAGGTCAATTTCCCGGAGTACAAAGATGTCTACCGTGGCACAGCCGAAAAAGCCTTCACCAGTACGAAGGTAAAGAAGATGTTCGACTATCCGATCGATTTGATGTATTTCTATTTCAATGAGGACAACCCGAGAGACAAGGACAATGGTGCCTTTGTCATTCAGTCGACTTCCTCCTATGGTACCCTGAAGGAACTTCAGGCCTACCATGAGAATGCCGTCAAAGAACTCGCCGAATACAACGAGAACAACTGACCATACATCAAATCAGTTCCAGAAGGATCCGGAATCCACTCTTCCCTGGGAAACCAGGCAGAAGGGATTCCGGATATTCTTTTTAATTATTGACTGAACGCTTCATACTTCACTTTCCCACTTGGGAACGTCCGATCATTCGTGCTATCCTATTCGTACGGAAAGGAACACAACTATGATTGACAACAGTGAGCTAAGAAAAGAAGATAGCGAAGTATACGAAATTCTCGAAAGAGAAAGAAAACGTCAGGAAGACAACATCGAGCTGATTGCCTCAGAGAACTATGTCTCGAACGCAGTAAGAGAAGCCAACGGATCGATCTTCACCAATAAATACGCAGAAGGGTATCCGGGAAAAAGATACTATGGCGGATGCGAATTCATCGACCAGGGAGAAACTCTTGCCATCGAACGAGTCAAGCAGCTTTTCGAATGCCGTTGGGCAAATGTCCAGCCCCATTCCGGAAGCCAGGCCAATATGGAAGTCTACAAGGCCCTCTTGAACAACAACGACAGGATACTCGGAATGTCTCTGGATGCAGGAGGCCACCTCAGCCATGGATATCGTTTTTCGTTTTCCGGAAGGGACTACGAATCCTTTTCCTATGGCGTAAACAAAAAAACCGGGCTAATCGACTATGAGGAAGTCAGGCGGATTGCCTTGGAAACAAAGCCGAAATTGATCGTCTGCGGAGCCAGCGCCTATCCACGATTCATCGACTTTGCCAAATTCAGAGCCATTGCCGATGAAGTAAACGCCTACTTGATGGTCGATATGGCGCACATAGCCGGCCTTGTAGCCGCCAAAGTGCATCCATCCCCACTTCCCTATGCCCACGTCGTCACATCGACCACACACAAGACTTTACGCGGCCCTAGAGGCGGAATCATCCTGTCTAATGATCCGGAGATTGGAAAAGCCATCGACAAATCCGTTTTCCCAAGATGCCAAGGCGGTCCGCTTGAGAATACCATCCTTGCCAAAGCGGTCTGCTTCAAGGAAGATCTGGCGCCGGAATTCAAAGAATATGCGCGTCAGGTCGTCAAAAACGCCAAGGCTCTTGCCCGCTCTCTGGAAAACGAAGGAGTCGGTATCATCACAGGCGGAACCGACAACCATCTTTTGCTTGTCAATGTCAAGGAGCGTTTCAACCTAACCGGACTTGATGCACAGAAAATCCTGGAAACCGCAAACATCACGACAAACAAGAACGCCATACCCGGTGACAAAGAAAAGCCGGCCTACACTTCCGGTCTGAGACTCGGAACTCCGGCCATGACTACACGAGGCTACGACGAAGAGGATTTCGATCTGGTCGGCAAACTCATCGCCGAAGTTTTGAAGAACCCGGAAAACGAAACCATCAGAAACCAAGTCAGGGAAAAAGTCCATATCCTGAATTCGAAGCATCCGCTTCCTTACGAAAAATGATCCATGCGGCATAAACTACCCAATAGACAAACATCATGATTTCCAAAACCATAAAAGATTTTTATTGTAAGAACCGTCCGTCCCTAAATGTCATCGTCCCGTTCATTCTGATCTATATGTTCTTCAACTATCTTCCCATCAAAGGCTGGATCAACAACGAATGGATTTACCTATCCATCAAACTCGCTCTCTATGTTGCCATGTCCGTTTTCATCATCATCTACAAAAAGAAAAAAGAAATCGAATTGGATAGGCCCTACTGCGAAATCAATTACCTGTATTTGATTCCGCTTCTTCTTCCCTGCTTTGCCAACTTGATCTATATCCTGATACGCGAAGAAGGTGTCGACGGAAAATTCGAATTCATCATGCTATATGACTTGGTGGTCGATGCCGTAGGCTCCATCATCGAAGACCTCCTGTTTGTCGACTTCATGATCTATTTCCTCCTCAAGAATCTGAAAACAAAATACCGGAAAGCCATCAGCGTCGTCATCGCCGGAATCGTCTTCATGATCGCCCACTGCTATTCCTTCTTGGAATTCCCGGTCGAAGTCGCCGCCTTAAGACTGGTCTTCGTCGCTCTTCTTACGATGGAATGCGGATACCTAGCCATCTTCTTCGATTCCTTCCTCATTCCAGTCAGCTTCCATTTCCTCTTCAATGCCATCAATTACATCATCTTCGATTTTTTCTACTATGTCGAAGTCTCGCAGATCTATTATGCCTTCAACTTCCTCATCGCCATCATGGCTTCAAGCTACGTCATCGTTCTCTGGCACCTGTCAGAACTTCAGCATTTCAAGAAGAGAACCCAGGATAATAGTCAAGAAGAAAACAAGTGATACGTCTATAAAAAACACCGATAAAATCAAAAAAACATCCCCCTGAATCAGAAGGAGGATGCCTTTTTTGATATAGGGACCAGATACAACCGGACTTCCCAAAAATATAACAGAAAGAACGCGCGTTCCAACCTTGTTTTCTTAAGAAATACAGGTACCAGTTTAAGCTAACACCATTTGATTAGAATTCATCAAACAGAGAAATCTGCTCCGACTCCGGAAGCCCGTCAAGAGCACCTAACATCCTCAATGTGTCGATCATACGGTCTCCGACTCTTCCTCTCTCTCTTAAATCCTCAATGGAAGTAAACGGATGCACCTTTCTGGCCTTGACGATCTGCTCGGCAAGCGAAGCACCGAGATTGTTGACACACGTCAAGGACGGAATGACCTGGTTTTTCTTCTCGTCGATGGTAAACCGGGTCGCTTCGCTGGAATTGACGTGAAGAGGAGCAAAACTCATGCCTCTATCATACATCTCGACGGTGGACTCATAGGCATTGATGCAGCCAAGCTCCGTATTGCTGACCGGAGCGCGGTTATGTTGTCGGGTGAGGATATCCTCCCTCTTCCGCATGCATGCCTTGATACCTCTCATCATCGTCTCGATGTCGTAGGCATCGCAGCGAAGGGTAAAATACGTCGCATAATAAGAAAGCGGCTTATGGACCTTGAACCAGGCACAGCGGATACAGTTGGTGACATAGGCTACCGCGTGACCCTTCGGGAACATGTAGGCGATCTTATGGCAGGAATCGATATACCACTCCGGAACCTCATGCTCCTTCATGATCTTATCGTACTTATCCTTAAGATCTTGGTCCTTGTTCTTGCCGAACCTTCCCTTACGGGTGAACTCCATGATCTGGAAGGCATCTCCGTTTTCGACTCCGTATCGGTCATGAAGAACCGTCATGATGTCGTCACGGCAGGCGATGACATCTCCGAGCTTGAATCCTTTCTGGGTGATCAAGTCCTCGGCATTGCCGGCAAAAACATTCGTACCATGGGAAAGACCGGAGATTCTAACCAAATCCGAGAACGAGCGCGGCTTGGTTTCAAGAAGAACCCTTCTTCCGTTTTCGGTACCGAATTCCGGAAGGCCAAGTGCACCAGTCTCCTGCTGAAGCACGTTGTTCTTAAGATGGAGAGCTTCCGTCGACCAGAACAGGGAATGGGCCTCCGGATCGGAAATCGGAATCTTTTCCTTCATATCCATGAAGCTGAATCCGCATAAATCGCACTGCATACGGATGGCAACAGGATCAACATGGCCAAGCATATCGAATTTCAGAACATTGTCATGAATGGCATGGAAGTCGTAATGCGTGGTCTCCCAATCCGAATCCGGATCATCTGCCGGGAACTGGACAGGGGTGAAATCGTAGGCTTCCATACCGGCCGGAATGACGATGACGCCTCCCGGATGCTGTCCTGTGGATCGCTTTGTCCCGACGCATCCGGAACCGATATAGTCAAGCTGGGCATTTCTGACTTTTGCCTTATCGATTCCAAGCGACTCAATATAGCCAAGGGCATAACCCCTTGCCTGCTTATCCTGAGTCGTCTGGATGGTACCGGCCTTATAGCATTTGTTCCCGGTAGCGTTCAGTGTTTCCTGCATATGAAGATGGGCACGCGACTGGAAATCGCTTGGGAAGTTCAAATCGATATCCGGAACCTTTTCCGCATGGAAGCCTAAGAATGTGGCAAAAGGAATATTCTGTCCATCACCAATCATCTTTTCACCGCATACAGGACATGTTTTCTCAGGAAGATCAAATCCTGAATCATATTTTGATATATCAGCCCATTCAAGATGCTTGCACTTCGGACATCTATAGTGCGGAGGCAGCGGATTGACTTCCGTAATGCCGGACATGGTTGCAACAAGAGAAGATCCGACAGAGCCTCTTGATCCGATCAAATAGCCTTCCGAGTTGCTCCAACGGACAATATCCGAAGAGAGCCAGTAAATGACGGCGTATCCGTTGTCGATGATACCCTTCAGTTCCGTCTCCAGTCTCTGCTTGATGATATCCGGAAGCGGATCGCCATAGAGTTCCTTGGCAGTCTTATAGGTCAGTTCCGTCAGCTTTTCGTTTGCACCAGGAATGAACGGAGGATAAAGCTTGTCCTTCGTCGGCTTGATGTTGTCGGCAATCATGTCGCTGACCTTGTTGGTATTGTCGATGACGATTTCCTCCTCCAAGGCCTTATCGTTTAGAAACTCGAAACATTTCATCATCTCATCCGTCGTCCTGAAATGCTGGTCCGGATTAGGAAGAGGATTCCGATACCAGGCCTGCTTCTCGATTTCGGGCCTTGATTCTCTCGGGGCAAGATTCAGAGGATGCCTCGCTCCGGAAAGTCCCTTTGCGGAAATATAGACATCGCGGAATATCTTGTCAGATGGATTCAGATAATGGCAGTCACCTGTCGCACAGACGATTTTTCCGATTGCCTTTGCGTTCTTGATGATATCCTTGGTGATGCCCTGGATTTCCTCCTGGCTATGAAGAGTTCCGACATGAATTTCGTAGATATGATTCTCCGGCGGCTGGACCTCGATGAAATCATAGAACTTCATCTTCTCCCTTAGATCCTCCTCGGATTTCGTCATTGCCGATTCCCAGACCTCCCCGTTGAGACAGGCAGATCCGACCAGAAGATTGCTTCGGTATTTCTCAAGATAACTCCTGGGAGTAAGCGGAGTGGAATTGGATGAAATAAATTCCGTACTGGAATAAGAAATGATTCGATAAAGATCCTTAAGTCCGTCCATGTTCTTCACATAGACCGTGACATGATAAGGATGAAGTCCTAAAAGCATCTGCTTGGAAACAGGGAAATCCGCCAGTTGACGATGCGTGATATCCGGTTTGTCCTGGCAGAGCTTGGAAAGCATGACCGAAAAGATACTGGCAAGATGCGAAGCATCATAGTCGGCTCTATGGGCAGTCTCGGAATCGAAGGGAATCTCCATCTTCCTAGCCAAAGCTTCCTCACGATGACTTCTCATATCCGGATACATGTATCTAGATAGAGGCAAAGTATCGATGACCGGATTTTTGATGGTCTCCATTCCGTTGTTCTTCAACGCTTCGTTGATGAAACCATAGTCGAATGCCGCATTATGGGCAACCAGGATGGAATCCCCGAAGAATTCCAGTATATCCTCCAGAGCACGGCGAATCGGCTTTCCGGAATCGACCTGGGCCTGGGTGATATGGGATTTCTCGACGGAGAACCCGCTCAGTTTCATGTTCGGATTGATGAAGAAGTCGATATGGTCAAGAACATTTCCGGAGCTATCGCATTTAACGGCACCGAATTCGATCAGACGGTCATAGCGGCAGCTAAGACCGGTGGTTTCCGTATCGAAAACGACAAACGTCTCCTTCGACAGCCTTCTGTCGCAGGGATTGTAGATATACTTCATCGGAGAATCGTCGATCATATAAAGCTCGGAACCATAGAGAATCTTCATTCCCGTGGCCTTGCTGGCCTGCTGGGCTTCCGGGAAGGACTGCACCACGCCATGATCGGTGATGGCTATGGCCTTATGTCCCCATTTCTTAGCCATTTTGCAGTAATCGGTGATGGAAGCAACACCATCGAAAGCGGACATCCGGGTATGAAGATGGAGTTCGACCCTCTTTCTTGGATAAATATCCTCGCGGACAGGATCGGGTTCCTCCAGTTCGATGTCGTCAATGGCAAGAACGAGTTCCCCGTGACTGTATTCGTCATGAACCGGTCTACCTTTGACCTTGATCTTGCTTCCGACCTTGAATTTCGACATTTCCTCAAGCGTCATCCTCTTTCCCTCGAAAAGAGTGGAGGAAATCGAATCGCTGCCATCGTTGTATTCGATGACCTCGATGGTCGTATTCTTCCTCGTCTTGCGGATTTTGTCTTCCGGAATCGCAAAAATCGTTCCCTCGACAAGGACCTTGCGGAAGTTCTCGATATCCTTCAGCTTGCAGGGCTGATAATTGCTGTCGATCTCCATCTGCCTCTGGATCTTCTTGGCAGCCTCATAGGAGTTCCGTTCATATTCCTCGTCTCTCCGGGATGCAAAATCATTGTCGATGAACACCTTCTCCTGAGTCAGAATATGGTACGAAGAAGAAATCGACTCCAGAAAGTCCTTCAGCCTCCTGGTCTCATCGTTGATGTCGTTGGCTCCCGATGCATTCTGATAATAGAAGAGGATCTTCTTTTCATCCCTCATGAAGCGGAAATCATCCAGCATCGTCGTCTGGAATTTTTCCTTGTACTGATCCAGGAAATCCAGAAAACACTCATCCTCCTTGTCATAAAGGAAGGACAAGCGCATCGTAAAGCCACCATGGGAGATGAAATTGTTGATCGTATCGAAAAAGGTGACATAGTCGTTTACGGAAAGATACTTTGGAAAATGAAGCGTAGCAATGATCCGGTTGTTCTCTTTGTCGTTCTCAAGCTTGGCAAAACTCCCCTGTTCAAAGGGCGTCAAATCCGCGATTCCGATTTTCTTCAGGAAACGCATCAATAATGTATCCATACCCATTCTCCTTATCGTATCTATTTTAGGGTTGTTTCCTATTTTTGCAAGGAAAAAGAACGAAGACTACTTTGTCTTCTCCTGCTCCTTTATCTTCATGAGGCACTGACAGTAGAACCTCTCGTCATTGACCTTGACAAAAAGAACCGTCAGGATAATGCTGAGCAAAGTCAGAACAAGAGGAAGGAAAGTCATCGAAGAAAGATAGATGTTCTTGGAATAAACATCGATATTCCGGATGAATCCCTCATTCATATCCGAAATCGAGCCAAAACAGGAGCCCGAGGCATTGCAGGCCTCGAAAGAGGCAATCGTCTCATTGACATCCATAAGACCGGACGAGGAAAGGAAAAAATAGAAGAAAAGGACCTGAACGGCATTGGCAATCGAAGGAAGGCTTCCTCTCAGTCCCTGGATGGACCCGTTCTTGTCCAGTCCGGTCTTGGCCTGATAATACTCCCTCAGTTCGAAGCAGTTGACAAAAAGAGGCGTATAGATGACACCGTGGACAAAACTCAGGGCAAAAGAAAGAAAACAGAGGAAGAACTCGTTTCCCCGTCTGAATCCGAAGAAGAACAGAAGGAAATACACCACACAGATCAAAGATCCGAAGACGATCAGAATCTGTTTCTTGTTCATCTTCTTGGCAAAAAGCGGATAACAGAAACCGGAAAGAGCATTCCCGATTCCGAAGAACAAAGTGAAGAAGAAAGAAATCCGACCACCGCTCAATCCACCATCCAGACCGGGAACGGAAAAACCGCCATAGCCGAATTCATAATAGAAATAATTGGCACTGTTCCCGATGACAAGGTCCTGTGCCGTAAAAAGAAGCAGAAAGACAAACATCGTCAGAAGAACCTGCCTATCCCTGAAGCAAAGCCTCAAAGGTGAGAAAACCGTCTCCCTGCTCTCCTTTTCCAATAAAACTGGACTGCTCTTCCTCTCCTTCATGAAAATGCCTAGAAGCAGCTGGAAGACGTAGTAGAAAACCACAAGAACAAAAGCAAACAAAGTCAGATTCCTCTTGGCATCCCCGGCCGTGATGCTCGGAGAAAGAGAAGCCGTAGCATAGGCTCCGAAAACACCGATGCTGTTGATGATGGAAGAATACGTGCTCTTCTTCTTTTCATCCGATGTGAAGGTATTCATATAGGAGAAGAAAGCCACATCATTGATGGAATAGCATAGATAGGTAAGGAAATAGAAAAGAAGGAACATGAAAACATAAAGCCAACCATCAAAGATAGGAGTGACGAAAAACAGGATACAAAAGAAGAACGTCGTCAATGTCGAACCGGTCAGAATGAATGTCCGATAACGTCCAAGCGGATAGTCTCGCTTATCGATGACATATCCCATGAACGTATATCCAAGACCGACCAGAATCTTCACGATAACCAGTCCGAACGTAATGACAAGAAGCTTAAGTCTGTATTGCTCCGGCCCGCCTCTGGAAATCGGAGAAGCCAGTTGGACATAAAGAAGGGAGAACAGCGTGATGAATTCGAAGAACGCTTCATAGAAACAAGAAGCGACGGAAAACAACCCCACAATGGATTTAGGCGCATCTGATGAATCAAAGGTCCGTTTTCTCAATATCATACTGAAAATTATAATATAGAGAAAAAAAGATGTAAAACGTCAACAGAAAATCCCGTATTTTCAACAATTTATCCCCATAAAACGACAAAATCCTGTCCAATATGGTCTCAACAGCAAAAAAGTACAAAAAACAGACAAAATTCAAAGGAAAAGACATGAATCGATCATTTTTACCTAACAAAGCAAACAAAATCAAAAAATCCCATGAATGCCCTTTCCGAAAAAAAGACAAAATCAGACACACATAAAAGAAAAAAGCCGGTCCATTGCCATTCAAGCAGTGCAGATTCAAAAAAACAAAATTATTTTTTATGAAATATTCCGATAAGTATCGCAATATTTCGAAATGGTAACAAAATTTTTAGCACTTGTACTTGAAAAGTGCTAATTCCGAACTATAATATAATTAGCACTTGAGATAAGAGAGTGCTAAGAAAGATAACAATCGGAGGTAAAAGATTATGGAGAACAATCAGAAGAAAGTCATGGAGAACAAAGGAACCTGCTGCCAGAACAAGAACACAAACGTTCAGGCCAAGGAAGAAAGAAGGAACCAGAACAACTATATGACCCCATACGAATATTTGATGAGACCTTTCCTTTCCCTCTTTGACGACAGCTCGGACGAAGTCACAAGCGAATCCGGACTTATGAGAACCGATATCACGGAGAAAGACAACGGCTATGATTTCGAGATCGAAATCCCGGGAGTCGAAAAGAACCAGGTGAAAGTCGGACTCGACAACGGATATCTCACCGTTTCCTATAAGACCAAGGAAGTCGAAAAAGAAGGAAGCGGAAAGAAAGTCCATGTCGAAAGAAAGACCGGATACTACAGAAGAGACTTCTATGTCGGCTACAATGTAAAGAAGGAAGACATCAAAGCAAAGCTTGAAAACGGCATTCTTACCGTCTTCGTACCGAAGAACATCAAGAAAGAAGACAGCGACAAGTTCATCACCATCGACTAACCAAAATCAGCCACTGCGGGATTCCGCAATGGCTGATTTTTATTTCTTGACGAAACCGTCTTTATCCTTTTAATAAAAGATTTCAATTCTTCCATTCGTATTTTTCTAGTCTGAGATTTCTTTCCCCGCATCCTAACCTAACAAAACAGGATTTTTACTTTTTGATTATCAAACCCTTATATTTATCAAAAAAAGAATTCAGAAACTTCTGTATAACCTTTGCCGTTGCAATATCCGCTTCCGATGGAGAAGAAGAACGTTCTGGTACAATAACTTTTTGATATCCGTTCGCTTCTGAAAAGCAATGCGACTCTTCATCCGCTTTTTCTCCTTCCCGAACCTCGACGAACTTCGAATCCTGATAATCAATCCTATCATCGGAGAAATAACGAGTATGAATACAATCATTTAATCCAACCCTATACTCATCGTAATAATCTCCCTCATCCGGAACAATAAACTGTGTGAAGGTTGGCGTACCCAAAAGAGGTCGCCACAAACACAAATACTCTGTTGAATGCTCCTGCTTTTCAATAAGGAAAATTTCCTCAGTTACTTTTGTACGTTCATTGACTCTAACATAACCTTCATTTGTTATACAGTAACAAGAGGTTGCACACCATAGTTCTTCATCATCCACGGAATATTCCCAACCTCTTACAAAAACAATCTTATCGTTCTTGTAGTTGTATTCGTAAACATCATTTGTCACATTCGGAAGCTCAGGAAAAAGTTTTTTTGCTGGCTTATATTTTCTTTTTCCTAATCCCTGATAAAAAAAGTGATCATACCTTCCGGCATGCGGAGCGAACTTAACATATTTCGGAATCACCTCATAACGTTTTTCAAATGGTTTGAGTTCCTGCAATTTGTCTCCTAATTTCATATCATCATACTTCTTAAAAAGAGCGTAATATTCTTCCTCAAGTTTTCGGTAATAGTCATAATCGACAGCCATATTTTTTCCTCCTAGAACGGTGCATTGTCACTAACTTCTTCCAAAATCACATTTATTACTCCAAGAATTGCAACCACACAGTTTGCGTCATTTGAACTATTCCATGTTCTCCCAATAAGATAATTAATGATTTCAAAATAGAACATGGTGTGAATATGTTTATGTAATTCATATTTAAGCAAAACGATATTCGGATTATCGTCAATATTCATCCCACACTTATTTTTCCATATGTCCCTTGCCGGTAATGCCTTGGGATGTACTTTCGCAATGATATGATGCTTTTCCTTGTTATGCCCTTTCCTTGCTTTCCAAAAGCACCAGGCCAACGCGAAATAGGCCAGTGTAGCTCTTTTTAAATCTTCTATGGATTTATCTACAAAATCTTTCAACTCCCATTTTGTTTTGTCTATAACTCCAGAAGAGACATAAACAGGAGGAATACTTTGGATCAAATATTTTACACAAGCGAGCCATAAAAGTACGGCAGCAAATTGGACAGCCACCCCGCAAACAAACAAGCATACTCCAAATGTAGCACATCCAGAAGGATCCGACATGGAAATAGGATTGTTCAGACAATAGGCATAAAGGTTATAGCAGACATCGTTCAGGCCATCAGTAGAAATCCGTTCCAAATCGTCCCGAGAAATGAATCTCATCAGTTTGGGAGAATAATACCTGGAGTTCAAGTAATAAAGACCTGTTTCCCAATCATAGACATTATCCTTATAGACGATTTCATTCGCTTCAGCAAGATTTTCATTTTCATTTATATCAATCTGAGGGATTCCCCATGTTGAATACGTATAAGAAACCACATATTCTCCATTTCCATCTACAATTCCGCAAATGTTCCCTAATGGATCATGAACATAATAAAAAAGTTGATCATTGAAATTGAGTCCCAACAGTTCTCCATTGTCATCATAATGATAATGAATGGTCCCATATTTTTGGGAATAAGAAGCAATCAGTTTCGCATCCAGATAGACGTATTCCGTATAGCCTTTCGAGCCAGAAGACTTGTACGATCTTAATCCATCAGGATAATATCCAAAATTCAGTTCATCATCCCCTACATCAGCTTTTACCAAAAAGCTTCCGCCCATCCACTTATACTTGGCTGAATCGTATTCGACCAAATTCCCATAATCATCATAAATAAGCGGAACCCCACCTGCAGAACTCATCTGATTCGAGTCATATGGATTCTCATAAGTATATTCAAGCGTCACACCATCTTTGACTGCTTCTAAAACATTCCCAAAGCCATCATACTCATAACATTCAGTAATTGTTCCAGAGACCTTTGTCAACCTTCCGACATCATCATACTCGTAGACATGTTCTTTACCATGAAACGCGTGTGCCTCCAATTGTCCATTATCATTATAAAGAAAACACTCATCACCAAAAGGTCCAGAAAACTTTTGTTCGTTATTTTCAATATTCGCATCATCTCTAACATAAACCCGTTTATCATCTAATCGTAAAGATGAAATCCCGGCTTTAGATTCATAAGCCAAGACATTAGAGCTCGAATTCGAAGAAACTTGAATCGTTGAAGAATCGGCATCAAATGATAGGGACGAATTCAATCCATACATACTATTTTGGATTTCTGTTCCCGTGTCTTGATAATCTCCGTATAGAGAAAAGTGAGAAATCCTATCATAGTCACCATAAGAATATCCAGCAGTATTTCCGCTTCTATTGTCTGTAATCTCAATTGGGTTCCCTAAGCTATCAGTGAAAATAGTTCCGTCTCTGATGCCATCATCTAAGGCGTAGGTCGTATCTGCTTCTCTTCTTTAAATCCTTTCCGTATGATTGGAGAACATGATATATTCAGTATCATCAAGGATGTTTTTTTCGTAAATCGGAACCTTGTTCAAAAGAATTATGGTCAAATTCATATCATCATCATACTGAAAAGAAATAGACTGATTATCCGTGACAATTTCCTCTATGTGATCCTCGTCCACATAACGAATCGTGGATTCAAGATTGATTCCAGTATACTCAGTACAACCTACTTCAGAAGAATCCGAATATCGGGAGTCATGAATCCAAGTCTGTTGGGTATGCTCCGTGCTAATCGTCTTTGCTAAAACATTACCAGTATCAAGTTCCTCAAAATTATCTCCTTTCTTATATTTATATCCGAGTCTATCCAAAATCAGCCTATCCGGATTGAATTCCTGTTGAACGTTTCCCTTCTCATATCTAAAATTCGAAACAAACATCGAAGAGATAACTAGAATCAAAGCAGCACTCCCAAATCCCATATTTTTTCCTCTTAGCACTATGAATTTATGTCCGCCATAGTACCATCACCTCATTTATCCGTAGGGAATAATCGACAAAACGGCCAAAAATCAGATAATCCAAACAGACTTTTCAGAGCATTACATCAATCAGTGAAAGAGCACAATTACCATTACTACATAAATATGGCAACAAATACAAATATTCATAGCAAACAGCTTAATTTAGTTTTCTGATTTTCTTAAATACAGGCTGAAAAAACGTGAAAAAGCATCCTCCATATTCTTAGCGTCTTCTGCCAGATTGAGAAAAGGCCACTTCGGTATGATTACTCTCTGATATCCGCCTTTCTCGTATCTCTGCACTTTTTCCTCATCCACTTTCCTTCCTGTACCTCGACGAACTTCGAATCCCGGTATTGGTGCTTCATTCCCTTGGAGTAATGGATACGGTAACACAATCCGTCCTGAATCAAGAAATAATCATAGTCGTCCCCTTCATCCGGAACCACGAATTGTTCAAGACATGGTGAACCAAACAACGGCGGCATGAAACAAAGATAACTTGTTTTATGTTCCAGAGGTTCAACCAGATGGATTTCCTCCAGCTTTTTCGAAATCGCAAAAACATTTGCAGAACCATTACCAAGAACAAAACTGCAATTACTGACAGGAATCATGTATTTACCGTCTTTGGAATTCCGCAAGATCCTCACGAAGACGATTTTACCATCCTTGTAATTGTATTCATAAAAAGCATTCGAAGTATCCGGAATCTTGGACAACATTTTTTTCCGAAGGCCGATATCTCTTCGTCTTCCTGAATTCCTGATAGAAAAACCGGTCATACCTTCCGGCACTCGGTATCGTGTCGACAGAATCCGAAATGACCTCATACTTCTTCTCGAAAGAACCAAGATCATCAAGCATGTCTCCAAGCCTCATATCCTCGTATTCCTTCAAGAACCGGCAGTACTTTTCTTCAAGGTATCTGTAATAATCATAAGTAACAGGCATATCATTCCTCAAAAACACTTTTCTTATCTGTTCAAAGTCAGATTTACCCTAATACCGATATGGCTTTCGTAAAGAAGAATTGACAATGGAATCCAGATAGCCGACGTCCTGACAGGATAGATAGAACGGAAGATCAAGATTGTCCCTGATCCTATCCTCGTGGACAGACTTCACAATCGGAAGCGTATGCTTCTCAAGACAGTACTGAAGAAGGATCTTAGCAGCACTGGTCGAATAGCGTCTGGCCATCTTCAAAAGATTCTCATCCTCAAGAAGCTTACCGGTTGCCAGAGGCGAATACGCCTCAACCAGGATATTCTTCCTAAGACAGTAGTCATAGACTTCCTTCTGGATGTTTCCGACGAAGAACCGGATCTGGTTCACCATCGGAACAACACCCGTCTTCTCAATCAAAGTCTCGATCTCATCCGGATGGAAATTGGAAACACCGATGCTTCTTACCTTCTTTTCCTGATAAAGTTTTATAAATGCAGAAAACACATCGACATTGCCGTCCATGCAGTCCTTACCCTGTTCGTTCCAAGGCCATGGTGCATGGATCAGATACAAGTCGAGGTAGTCCAGACCAAGAAGCCGAAGGGACATGGAAAAATATTCCATCGCCCCTTCATACGTCTTGATCTCGGCAGGAAGCTTAGTCGTCACGAAAATCTCATCTCTTGAAATTCCGCTGTCTTTGATTGCCCTACCGACAGCCTCCTCATTATGATAGGCATAAGCAGTATCGATATGACGATATCCGCATCTTAAAGCCGCAAGCGTGGCATGGTAGGCCTCATCCTCATCCATCTGCCACGTTCCCAAGGCGACAGACGGAACAAAGACGCCGTTATCAAGACGATAAGATTTCATATTTACCTCACAAAAATATCCTTGAACAGAAGCAGTCCGGCAAGAGCAAAGAGAAGGATCATACCGATCATGTTGGCAATCCCCTTGGCCTTGTTCGGGAACTTCTTCCTGGTAATGGATTCGATCAGGGCAATCAAAGTCTGCCAGCCATCCAGTCCCGGGAAAGGAAGCAGGTTGAAGCAACCGAGATTCAGGGAAATATAACCCCAGAGAAGAAGGAAATATCCGATACTTCCGCTGGAAACACCCTGTGCAGAGACACGGTAGACGGAAATGATTCCGCCCATGTTCTTCCAACCCGACGGAGTGAAAAGACTTCCAAGCGCCTTATAGATACCGACAAACAGTTCATGGAACTGCTTCCCGGTCAGGATAAAGGCATCCGAGACACTGTATCTGAATTTTTCCGTCATGGCACTGATACCGAACTTCTCGAACGTCCATGTACCGTCACTGGCCTTGTAACTCTTCAAGACAGCATCGGCACTTTTCGTGGTATCGTCCGAAACAGAATAATAGGTGAAGTGGATCGTCCTTGTCGAATCGGAATTGATCTGCATTCCCTCAAAACCTTCAATCGGCTTCAACGTCGTATCCGAGTTGTGGGCAATGACATCCTGAATGGCAAAAGCAAGAGAATCCTGGGCGTAAGTATCGGCTGTCGTGGCATCATCGTTCACATAGCGGACAATATCCTTCCTTTGGGATTCCTTCGGAAAGTCAAGAGAAGCACGGACCTTCTCCCCGTCCTTGTCATAAAGGTTGTCGTAGGTCTGATACAAAGTCAGGATCTTGTCTCCGGTACGGAGTCCGGCCTGATAGGCAGCCGTCACATTCTTGTCGAGCTTTTCGCTGACGGAGACTTCATTTGTGGCAGTATTCGCCTTTGTCTGCTCGCAGAAAGCGAAGTCGGCAAAGAAAAGAACCAGAGCCAGAATGAAATTCATCATGATGCCTGCCATCATGATGACAATCTGCTTGGCATGGTTGATTCCGGTCAGAGTCCTCTCCTTGGGAACGACGATTCCTTCGCCGTTGTCCTCATTGTCCTCGCCGGCCATAGCCACATAACCGCCCAAAGGAAGAACACCGATGGAGAAGTATGTCTCTCCGTAATAATAGTTCGGATTCTCCTTTTCTTCCTTGGTCTCGACTGAGGAATCCAGAATCGCAGAGACCTTCTTCTGCTGTTCGGTCATCTCCTTCTTCGGTTCGCTCTGAACCATCACGGAGACATTTTCCTGCTGGATTTCGTTCTTGCTGTCATAAAGAGGCTTTTTCCTCTTATGACGGAACCGCTTATGGACGATCTTATGTCCGAAACCGATGGAATATTCATAGCAGTACACCTTGAAGCTCTTGGCTGCGACAAGATGTCCGGCCTCATGGATGCAGACGACAGTGGAAAGACAGAGAAGGAAGATAATGATGTTGAGAATTGTACTTAGAACGTTCACTTGTTACCTCCTACCTGGAAAGAGAAACGACTTTCCAGACGATATCCTTGGCGTATTCCTCGCTCTGGGCAATGATGGAATCCAGTTTCCTTTCATCCAGCACAGGAAGATTCTCCATATGGGAAGAAGCATAGATCAAAGAATCCCGAAGCTGCTTGAAGGTGATCTTCTTCTTCAGAAAACTGGAAATCGCATATGTATCGACCGCATTATAATAGATCATACCGACATTGGAATACTTGTCGAAGACTTTCCTCGTCACATCGAAGAGCGGATAGAATTCATGATCGATATCCATGAAATGAAGCTTGCGGATATTGTTGATATCTTCCTGATTGTTCTTGTGCATCGAAAGCTGTCCCTTGCTTAAGGCATAGCTGATTGCCACCTTCATAGAACAAGGGGAATATTCAAGAAGCGTATGCGTACCGGTAGAATCCTTGTAGACAATTTCGGCATGGACAAGACTCTCCCTGCAGATGATGGCATCCACCTTCTCAAGCGGGAAATCGAAAAGAACGCTTGCCTCGATGACCTCGAATGCCTTGTTGACCAAAGTCGCACAGTCGACCGTGATCTTCGAACCCATGTGCCAGGTCGGATGCTTCAGGACAATATCCGGAGAAACCGTATCCAGCTTCTTCTTCGGATAATCCCTTAAAGCTCCTCCGCTTGCCGTCACGATCAGCTTCTGGATCTGGTTCTTTTTGATGCAAAGCCGTTTGGCTTCCTTAAGGAGCTTAGCCAAAGCGACATGTTCGCTATCGACAGGATAAAGATGACTCTTCGACTTCTTCAGAGCCGGCTTGATCAAAGTCGAACCGATGACAAGACTCTCCTTATTGGAAAGCATAAGATCCTGGTTCTGCTCGATTGCAGTCAAGGAAGGAAGAAGACCGCAGTTTCCCATGAGGGAGTTGAAGACATCGGCCTTGTTGCATTTCTTTAAAAGCCGGACGGAACAGTCCTTTCCGCTGATTATGACATAATCGGGATGAAGCTTATGGAACTTTGCCGCTGCCTTCTCATCCTCGATAGCCACATATTTCAAAGAGTCGAAATAGAAAAGATAAGGTTCGAGAACCTCGAACCTTGAAGAAAGACTGACACCGACAAGCTCATAATCGAAAGAATACAACAGAATATCCAACGTCTGGGTTCCGATGCTTCCTGTAGCGCCTAAGACCACGATTTGTTTTCTCATATTAGACCGTAAACCTCCATCCATTAGCCGTCAGAGAAAGGATAATGGCGATGACGATGGAATTGATCATGATGGAATCGAAGCGATCGATGACACCTCCATGACCCGGGAACAGATTCCCATAATCCTTGATTCCGTAATTCCTTTTGATCAAGGAATAAAGGAAGCCGCCTACATTACCGACAAACGGCATCAAAACAGAACAAAGGACCAAAAAAGGCCAGGAAGCACCACCAAGGATTCCCATCTCCTTAAGAAGAGAAGAATGGGAGAACTGAAGAAGACCGGGAACAAGAGGCATCTTGAAGACATACTCCATGATACTGGCATAACCCAAACTGACAGCAACGGAGACAAAACATCCGCCGAAGAAGCCCTCCCAGGTCTTATGGGGAGAAACCCTAGGATTCATACGATGCTTTCCGAAAAGCATGCCGAAGAAATAGGCACCCACATCACTAGCCCAAGTCCCGATAAAGATGAAAAACAGAAGCAAGGAAGAAGCAAAAGTCTGATTGATACCGACCTGAGCATAATAATTCTTAAAATAATGACCGATATCCGTCGAATAATGATAAGAACCAAAATCGACAGAAAGGACGCTGTCTTTTGTCAAATTCAGTGAATAGGAGAAATTGCTAGGTCCATTGCTGATTGGAAAATAACGAAGATAAAGCATTCCCTGGAAGCCTAGAGCAAAAACAATTCCTACCGTAAACAAATATGTGACATCACTCAAGGTAACCCTTGGAGACACGATGGATATACCGAAAAGACAAAGGGCATAAAGGATAATTCCGAAAATCGAAACAAACAGATCGCTCATATAAATCTTGTCTGTATAGAAATGATTATCCGTGACGAAATTCTTCAGAAAAACCCAGAAAATGAAAGAAAGGACAAATACATAGACAACTCCATAGACCAGAAGATTATAACGGTTTCTTCCAGGAGCCTGGAGAATTTCCCAAATACCCACAACAGCCAAAAACATCATCAGAATGAAATATGCCCAACCTCCGAAAAGAATCGTAGGAAGAAGCACACCGACCAAGACGCAGCCTGTGATGATACGAGTCATCATGCTGGATTTTGAGGACTGGGATAATTTGTTCATTTCACTACTCCTTCATATCGGGAGTGATGGCTCCGAAACGGCGGTTCCGATGAGAGAAGATCTCGATATCCTTTTTCAGGATTTCCGGAGAATAATCCGGCCAAAGAGTATCCTCGAACACAAATTCCGCATAGGCAACCTGATACAGAAGGCAGTTGGAAAGCCTCTCCTCACCGCTAGTACGGATAAGAAGATCGATATCGCTTAATTCTCCGGTGAAAAGATAATGCGAAAAGACTTCCGGAGTCAGTTTCTCCGGATCAAGTTTTCCGTCTCTCACATCCAAGGCAATCTTCTTGCTGGCATCACAGATTTCATTCCGCGAACCATAATTGAAAAGAACATTGAAGACATTCTTCGTATTGTTCTTCGTCGATTCCATCGCCTCACGGATGGTCTTCAGCGTATCCTTAGGAATCCTAGAATCATCCAATTCGCCTAGGACGTTGATCTTCGTACCGCGGCGATTGAAATAATCGATTTCCTTCTCGAAGAACTCCTTCAGAAGGCGGAAGAGAGTATCCAGTTCCTTCTGGGGTCTGTTCCAGTTTTCCGTGGAGAACGTAAAAAGCGAAACGGCATAAATACCGTAATCATCATAACAGGATTCGACAATCGTCTTGATTTTGTCGACGCCTACCTTATGGCCCGAAGAACGCGGAAGAAGCCGCTTCTTCGCCCAGCGTCCATTGCCGTCCATGATGAAGGCAATGTGACGAATGGATGGATACTTCGTATCAGCCATTTAGATGCACTCGATATCCTTGATCTTCTCGCTGACAAGCTTGTCGACCATCTCGATATGTTTGTCGGTTGCCTTCTGGATATCATCCAAGGTATCATGCTGGACATCTTCGCTGAGAGAATCATCCTTCTTGACCTTGTTGTTCAGATCCTTACGGACATTGCGGATAGCGACCTTTCCATCCTCGCCGTACTTCTTGGCCTGTTTCTCAAGATCCTTGCGGCGGTCCTCGCTCGGAGCCGGGAACTTGAGCATGACGGCATTGCCGTTCTGGCTGACCGTGCATCCAAGATCGGCTTTGTTGAGACCGGCGATGACATCCTTCATGACGGACGGATCGAAGATCTTGACCTGAAGGTCAGTAGCGGAGACAGAGGAAATGGAACCCAGGCTCTTGAGAACCATATTCTCGCCATAAGCCTTGATATAGACCTTGTCCAAAAGCTGGGCAGTGACTCTGCCGGCTCTGAGAGTACCAAGGGATTCCTTCAAAGATTCGACACATTTATCCATCTTCTGATTTGCTTCATCTAACCAAGCCATAATAAATACCTCCAAAATAGTTCAGTTACGATTATTATTCTACTATAGAAAAGAGAGAACCGAAATATTATTCTTTCGAAATCACCGTTCCGATATCCTCTCCATCAATGATTTTTACGGCGTTATCCGTATCATTCATGTTGAAGACATGGATTTGGATGTTCCCGTTTTCAAGAAGTCCGATAGCCGTATTGTCCATGACCTTGAGATTCTTCTCAAGCATCTCATGGAACGTCATCTTCTTGATGAGCTTCGCATTCTTGTTCTTTCTCGGATCATCATCATAGACACCGTCAACACCGTTCTTGCCCATGAAAATGCTATCCGCATTGATTTCCTTGGCACGAAGAGCAGCTCCTGTATCCGTAGTGAAGAACGGAGAACCGACACCGCCGGCAAAAATAACAACCCTTCCCTTCTCAAGATGGCGGATTGCCTTTCTTCTAAGATACGGTTCACAGCAGGCATTGACCGGAAGCGCAGACATAACTCTCACTTCCAGACCGTTCTTCTCGAAGAAAGCCTGAAGAGCCATCGCATTCATGATCGTAGCAAGCATACCCATATAATCACCGGTAGCCTGTTCGATTCCGATAGTCGGAGCCATATTGCCTCTCCAGATGTTTCCACCGCCGACAACCATGGCCACCTGTACTCCACGGGAGGTAATTGCCTTGACCGTAGAACAGACACTGGCAAGGACCTTGGCATCATAATTCAGATGGTTCTCCTTATCCTCCAAAGCCTCACCGGAAATCTTAAGCAGAATACGTTTGAATTCCATATAATTTTATCCTTTCAATAAAAGCACCCCAATAGCGGGGTGCTTTTTGACATCATTGAAAAACTACTTCTGAGCTTCAGCAATCTGCTTAGCAACTTCGTCAGCAAGATTGTCGGACTTCTTCTCGATACCTTCGCCGACAGCATAACGGATGAAGGAAACAACACTGGCATCCTTTTCCTTGAGAACCTGAGCAACAGTCTTGGATTCATCAAGAACATAGGCTTCTTCACTCAAAACAGATTCGCCGAGGACTTTCTTGACCTTTCCTTCGACAATCTTCTTCTGGATGGCTTCCGGCTTGGAAGCAAACTTGGCATCCTGCTTTGCAGCTTCGAGTTCGATGGCGCTTTCCTTTTCGATGACAGCACTCGGGATATCTTCCATGACTCTGTAGGTCGGATTCATGGAGCAGACATTCAAAGCGATGCCGTTGGCAGTTTCGCTGTCTCCGCCCTTAAGGACGACCAAAGTAGCGATCTTACCATTCATATGGATATAAGGTCCGAAGACTTCGTCATCGGTCTTTTCGACAACAGCAAATCTACGGAAATCAAGCTTTTCGCCAAGCTTGATGCCAGCATCGACGAAAAGATCATTCAAGGTCTTTCCTTCTTTGGTAAGGCAGGCTTTGGCAGTGGCAACATCGGCCGGCTTGTTGGCTAAGACGACTTCATTGACTTCCTTAACCAAAGCGCGGAACGGATCGGAATTGGCGACAAAGTCGGTTTCAGAATTGACTTCGATGATAGCGGCAGTATTGCCATTTACCATAACCCAGCTGACACCTTCGGCAGCAGTTCTGGTAGCGGCCTTCTTGGCCTGCTTGGCAATACCCTTTTCTCTCAACCAATCAGCAGCCTTGCTGACGTCTTCTCCATTGGCAAGAAGGGCCTTCTTGCAATCCATAAGACCAGCACCAGTGCGGTCTCTCAACTCTTTGATTAAATCGATCAAATTAGCCATTATTACTTGCTCTCCTCAACAGCTTTTTCTTCGGCCTTCGGGGCTTCTTCTACTTTATCGGCAGGCTTCTTACCGGCATCTTCCGGCTTACGGCCATTTGCCGGCTTGGTGAACTTACGGAACTTGACCGGCTTACGCTTTGTTCTTCCGCCGTTCTTGGCCTTTCTCATAGCAATAGCATCATCTCTGAGCTTCATACGGATGGCCTTGGTCTGTTCAGCCTGATCGACACCCTTGAGAATATCGTTCATGGTCTGGCTGGCAGCATCAGCATCCTTGTAAGCATAGATCGGTTCACCGCCCTTTCCTTCGACGACAGCATCGGCGAAGAGACCGACGATGATACGGATGGAAGCTTCACCATCATCATTGGCCGGAACAAGATAATCGATCTCATCTGGATCAGTATTGGTATCACCTAAAGCAAAGACAGGGATGTGAAGAGCTCTTGCTTCATGAACAGCATTGTGTTCCTGCTTCGGATCGACGACGACAATAGCATTCGGAACGAAACGGATTTCCTTGATGCCTTCGAGGTTGGCGCTGAGCTTAGCCTTGAGCTTGAGGATTTCGGCTTGTTCCTTCTTCGGAAGCTTTTCAAGCTCTCCATTGAGCTCCTTGGCTTCGATATCCTTAAGAAGAGAAATTCTCTTCAAGATCGTACGGAAATTCGTAAGGGTTCCACCCAACCAACGATGGTTGACATAGAAAGAACCAGAACGGACTGCTTCTTCCTGGATGGCCTTCTGTGCATAAGCCTTAGTACCGACGAAAAGAACCTTTCCACCCTTGCTGACAATGTCCTTAAGAGCAATATAGGCTTTCTGGACCTGTTCAGAAGTCTTGTTGAGATTGATGATGTGGAGATTGTTTCTCTTGGTGTAGATGAACTGCTTCATCTTCGGATTCCAACGACTGACTCTGTGGCCGAAATGGCATCCTGCATCCAATAAGGTCTTCGGGCTGACAACAACATCAGTGTCCTTGTGGACAGTGCTAGCCATGACGTCAGCGGTTTCCGGCTTAACTTCTTCCTTAACTTCGTTTTCGCTCATTTTGAGCCTCCTTTTTGTTGAACTTCTGAATGTTTCAAGATACCAACCCAACAGGTTATCCGTAGCAGACCCATCATTTTCAGGTCAGGGCTGAAGCTGTGCAAAGCCTGAAGTACTCGTCAGTAAGATTCACATTCATGGTTATTACGCTTACGCGCGAGCGATATTATATAACTTGGACGACCATAAGGCAAGAAAAATCCGTTCTTCAATCCGCATCATTGCCCATTTTTCAAAGATTGAAACCAATAGCAAAAGAAGCAATAAAGGAAGTAGAAATGATAATTATCTTTGCCGCTCCCATTCGTTCAGGAAATCCTTATTATTGCCAAGTTCGAATACCTACCTATCCCAATCTGTAAAACAAACAATATCACTTGTCAGTGAATTTCAGTAACTTTTGCCTAAGAGACTAATCCTTGTCAGAATCATCGAAATCATCAAAAACGTGCTTTTTGGACCGATACTTCTTTTTCTCGTTATTCTCAACCATCTCCGCCCAGTCATGGCTATGATAAGGCGGAACCTTTCCAGGAAAATGTCTCTCGATAAACTCATACCCTTTCTGACAATAAGGAATAAAGATAGTGGAGTTTTTATTTGTCGGTGTATTGGTTTTATGTTTTCCATCATCAATACAATAAAACTCTCCGTCGGATAGCAATACATATTTGACTTCAAGAACGTCTGCCATATTTATGGATTCCTCAAATCCAATCCAATATCCCATTCTCCTAACAGTTTTATCATCGCAAATAACAATCTGACGTAGCCGATTCCAGTTTATTGTATAGGCGATAGAAAAACCTATGATAACAAAAACAGGAACCAAAGCAATAAGAGAATAAAGAGGTTCAGGCGTCGTTACCATATAAATAAACATACAGACCGATAGCAATGTTGAGGTGAAAAAGCAAAACATCATCAAATAAACATCTTCAGGCATATCTTTATACACATCTTCCTTAAGGTTATCTTTATCTGCCATATGTTTCACTCCCTATTCATTAATCAAAATGAAAACTCATTTGAAGAGCTTATCACCAAAATTTACAATGCAATCTTCTGCTTTCTTCAAAAACTCTTTATCTTTACATATGTTATTCATTTCAACCCACAATGTTTGATTAAAATCAAAACGGACAACAGAACCATCCGAGTAGTGGATCGACAATATCAACATTGCATGTCCATACTGAAGCTTCACGTGCTGTTTTAATTTCAAATCCGTTACATCAGACCACTTATGAACGATTTTGTCTTTAGTTTTAATGCCTTCTTCCGTCATTGTCAAAGGGACATTCCAAAGCAAAGTCAACGACAGGACAATGAAAAGAAAATCAATAAAACCAACGGATGAGCAAATGGATACAAAAATGATTCCGGACAAAGTTTCTATGTGACGTGGCCCTCCAAAAACCAGCAAAATACACAAAAAAGCAATTAAGATTTGAATCCAAAGAATAAATGGATATGGAAGAATTTTGCTTTTCATGACTTCTTGCCTCCATAATATGTATTCACCACACTATTTCCAATACGAATAGAATATCCATTTTCTTCAGACTCTAAAAATGTACCATCTTCTTTATCTTCGATATAAAGGTCAATTGGTACATAGGAAAGAAAAAAATCAAAATAACCTAATGATGAACTAAAGAAAAGCCCATTCCTAAGACTGAAACAATTGTAATAATCTGTTTCCTTTTTTTCATTTCAATTGCCTTTTTTCTTATTTTATTCGCCACAGTATTTATTTGCAATAATTTTACTTAAAATAATCAGTCTCATGACAGATTCTCATTAACGAGGTTTCCCATTTTTCTTCACCACAATTACGTGAGGTCACTACATATTGTCTAATTGAATCAGAAAATCCCTACAAAAAATTAAAGAATCCAGTTTCAAGAAAATAAAAAGCCATGTGCTAGTCAAAAAGGATATAGACATGGGAAAACATATCCACACCTCTTCCCTATCAGACCAAATTTCCGTTTGTGGAAAAACAAAAGTGTCGTAAAATGAAAAGAGCAACCATAAGGAGGGACAGCCATGGAAACAGGTCTGATCATCATTGCCTTAGTCTTTTCGTTTCTTTCGTTTATCGGAGTCTTCATTCTTCTCATACACGAATTCAAGAAGAAGAACATAACAGAAAACGGCAGAATCGATTTTTCTGAAATCGAAAAAACACAGATTCAGTCTTCCAGTGAAATCAAAGCCACCATCGACAACATGGAAAAGAATCTCGGAAACCTCATCGATGCCAAGATTGCGGAAAAATCCCAGAACCAAATGATCTGGCTTGTCGGAGAACTGAAGAACAAATCCGATGAAGAGAATACAAGGCTGAACAAGTTCCAAAACTCCATCGAAGACAGACTTCAGTCCCAGAACAACATCCTATCCCAGCGCATCGACGAAAACCTGAAGGAAATCCGTTCCAAGAACGAACAGCAGATGCTCCAGATTCAATCTTCCCTCAACCAGCAATCTAAAGCGCTCTATGATTCCTCCCAGTCCCAACTGACCCTGATCCGCAATTCCCTTAGCGACCTTACCAAAGACAACACAAAACAGCTAAACCTCTTCGAACAGTCCATCCACAATTCGATGACGATGCAGATCCAGGTGATAAACCAGAGAATCGATACCAACATGAAGTCCATCAACGACAAAGTAGACCAAGGACTGTCGCAAGGATTCAAAGGGGCATCCGAATCCATGCAGAATCTCCAGAAACAGCTGGGTATCGTCGAGGAGGCACAGAAGAACATCGGTTCACTCCAGAACGAAATCTCGTCCCTGAACGGAATCCTATCCAACAACCAGCAAAGAGGCAGATACGGAGAATGGCAGCTCGAGCTCCTTCTTGAAAACCTGTTCGAAGGACAGAAAGGAACCCTCTATGAAACCCAGTATGTCATCCAGGAAGCAAACGGCGAAGAAAAGCAGCTCAAGCCCGATGCCGTCATCTTCCTTGACGGAGAAGCTCACCATCAGATAGCCTGCATCGATTCCAAGTTCTCCCTTGTCGGATACGAAGACCTCTTCGACCAGACCAAGCACCTATCCCAAGAAGAACAGGAAACCTGCAAGACAAAATTCCGCAATGCCCTGAAACTTAGAATCGACGAAACATCGAAATACATCATCAAAGGAAAGACGCTGATGAATGCCATCATGTTCGTCCCAAGCGATGGAGTATTCGCCTATGTCCACAACGCATTTCCAGATCTAGTGGAATATGCCAAAAAGAAGAATGTCATCATGGTCTGTCCAACCATCCTACAACCTCTTCTTGCCTCCTTTAGACTGATCCAAATCGATGCCAAGAAGAGCAAGAACATCGCCAAAATCAACGAAGCACTCAATGCACTAGGACAAGACTTCAGAAGATTCATGCCCCGCTGGGAGAAGTTAAGCAAATCCATAAGGACACTCAGTTCCGATTCCGAGAAATTCACGACAACGGTAAACAAGATCGGCAACCGATTCCAGAAAGTGCAGAACATCGAACTCTCCGATAACTCTCCTGAAGCAAACGAAATCGTAGACAGCGAAAACGAAGACGAGACTATCGAAGAGGAAAACCAGACGGACTGAATCTTTACCGTTAAGAATGCGAATCCTCATCCATTTCTTTGATCTGTGCAAGTCAAATTTTCTATGTTACAATCAGACAGTATTATTCGATCAAAGAAAGGCGGATTCAGAATATGCTGCATGATGGTCTCTATGAACAGGTAATTAGCAAAAAGCTCGAAGAAGAATTATCAAAGACAGACAAAATTTTCCAGCTGGAAAACATCGATACAGCCGAAGCTTCCAAAGTGCTTTCCAAATATATTGCCGAAGTGGTACAGAAAGGTCTGGACCAGGTTCTGGACAATGGAGGCGGAATCTTCGAACAAATCGAACTTGCAAACCGCATCATCAACACGGTCGCAGATAAAACCAATGATGCGGATTTCACCTCACTTTCCGTATCCGACAAGGCGCAGGAACTACTTTCCCTGTTCGATAAGAAGAACAGTATCCTGGCATTGGATCCAAAAGCTAAAATCGTCCGTCCGGAAACCTCCATCGCCGAAAGTTCATTGTTTACAGGTGCCGTAAGAGAGCCGCAGATGTTCACCGAACTGAAAAAGGAAATACTCTCCTGCGATAAAATCGACATGCTCGTCTCCTTCATCAAATGGAGCGGACTACGTCTGATCATGGATGAACTGAAATCCTTTACCTCAAAAGGAGGGAAACTAAGGATCATCACGACTTCCTACATGGGAGCAACGGACGTAAAGGCAGTCGAAGAACTAAACCAGCTTCCCAACACAGACATCAAGGTAAGCTATGACACCAAACGGACACGGCTTCACGCCAAAACCTACGTCTTCTACAGAGACAGTGGATTCACGACCGCATACGTAGGTTCGTCAAACCTATCCAATGCCGCCATTTCCAGCGGCCTAGAATGGAACGTCAAAGTAACCAAAAAAGACCTTCCCGAAACCATCGAGAAAATTCAGGCCACCTTCGAAAGCTATTGGAATTCCAATGAATTCGAAATCTATGACTCGAGCAAAAAAGAACGACTAGAACAAGCATTGAAATCCGAGAAATACCCATCCGGAGAACCTGCCGCCATCTATACCATGGACATCAATCCTTATCCCTACCAGCAGGAAATCCTAGACCGGCTGGAAGCAGAAAGGAAAATACGCGGCCAAACTCACAATCTCGTCGTTGCAGCAACAGGAACCGGAAAAACAGTCATCTCTGCTTTGGACTACAAAAGATTCAGAAAGCAGAATCCAAAAAGCCAGTGTCGGCTCCTATTCGTGGCTCACCGGGAAGAAATATTGAAACAAAGTTTATCCACTTTCCGTGCAGTATTAAAAGATGCATGCTTTGGAGACATGTTTGTCGGAAACTATAAGCCTGAAACAATCAATCACCTTTTCATATCAATCCAGACATTCAACTCCCAGGAATTCACTACCAAGACAACAGAAGACTTCTATGACTTCATCATCGTGGACGAATTCCACCATGCGGCAGCACCCACCTACCAAACTCTTTTATCCTACTATAAACCGAAGATTCTCCTCGGTCTTACCGCAACCCCGGAACGTATGGACGGCAAAAACATTCTCACTTATTTCAACAACCGCATTGCCGCAGAAATCAGGCTTCCGGAAGCAATTGAAAGGAAACTGCTTTGCCCGTTCCAGTATTTCGGAGTGACAGATACCATCAATTTGGATCAGCTGAAATGGAACAAGGGAGGATACGACAAAAGCGAACTCAGCCAGTTATATGTCTACAGCGGCAACCAGGCATTCACACGAGCAGACCTTGTCGTAACATCGCTCCTAAAATATACTACCGATATCCAGGAAGTCAAAGGCCTGGGTTTCTGCGTCTCCATAGAACACGCAAAATTCATGAGCGATTATTTCAACAAATGCAACATTCCCTCCATCGCTTTAAGCAGCCAATCCCTGGAAGACGAAAGAAAATCCGCAAAGGAAAAACTCATCAAAGGAGAAATCCGTTTCATTTTCGTCGTAGACATCTACAACGAAGGTGTAGACATCCCGGAAGTCAACACCATACTTTTCCTCCGTCCGACAGAATCCTTGACCGTATTCCTCCAACAACTAGGAAGAGGATTGCGTCTCAGCGACGAGAAAGACTGCCTTACCGTTCTCGATTTCATTGGTCAGGCAAACAAACATTACAATTTCGAAAGCAGGTTTGCAGCCCTTCTATCCAGCAGCAATAAAGGCGTACTCAATGAAATGAAGGATGGTTTCGTTTCCCTTCCGAAAGGATGCTTTATCCAGCTTGAAAAAGTAGCATCCAAATACATCCTGGAAAACATCCGTTCCTCCTATGGAAACACGGCAGGACTTATCTCTAAGATTGCCTCCTTCCAAGCCGATACCGGTCTATCCCCTACCCTCTCCAATTTCCTGACCTATTATCGTATGGATCCAAGAGCACTCTATAAATTCTCTTCCTTTTCAAGGCTCTGTGCACGGGCAGATGTCATAGCAGATTTCCATGAACCATTAGAAGATACAATTACCAAGTCGCTCTGCCGTTTTGCCAGCGTGGATTCAAGAAGATGGATTGTTTTTATGATAAAAACGCTGACGAGTTTGAATAATCTCGATACCGGAATCCTTTCCGAATACGAGCTTAGGATGCTTCAGATGTTCTACGCCACTCTTTTCGGAAAAGGAATAGAAAATTACCATTCAGATGAGACAAAAAAACATTTCCAGATGCTGAAGGAAAGTCCCGTCATGGTTTCCGAAATCGTCGCCCTTCTTTCCTACAACTACAACCGCATCGACTTCCTTGACAAACATGTCGATATCGGATTCGACTGTCCACTAGACCTCTACTGCACCTACTCGCGTGACCAGATCCTCGTGGCCATGGATTTTCTGAAACCGAACACCGTAAGAGAAGGCGTGAAATGGCTTGATAACAAGAAAACGGATATCTTTTTCGTCACCCTGAACAAATCCGACAAAGACTATTCCCCGTCGACCATGTACCAGGACTATTCCATCAACGAAAACCTCTTCCACTGGCAAAGTCAAAGCACGACAAGCGCAGATGGAAAAGTAGGTCAAAGATATATCCACCACAAAGAGTTGAAAAGTCACGTCCTCCTTTTCGTCAGAGAATCCAAAACAGATACATTCGGAAACGCCCAAGCTTATACCTATCTAGGACCAGCAGACTATGTCTCCCATACCGGATCAAGACCGATGAACATCATCTGGAAACTCGAAAATCCGATTCCAGCCAAATACCTAAGAAAGACAAATAAGTTGATGGGTTCCTAAACCCGAAAGCCACCTGACAACGGATATCTTGCATTGATACTATCAGGGTAGACATTGCTTTCGAATGCTGGGAAATCATGTGCACACGTTTTTGAAAGGCGTTTACAGTATTTTTCGGCAATCCATTCCAAAAACATTCCGTAGAATTCTCCGCCTTCGTCTTCGGCAATAGGCCCTAATACGGATATAACCTTAATAACGTTTTCTTTAAGCATCTCTTTGCACAAAATGCTTTCGCGACGATTTCTTTTAAAGCAATCAAACATATACACAGCGATATACTGAAACCCTCCGCTTTTAGCGTCGGAAATCATACGTGAAATGCAGGTCTTGCGTCGTTCCCATGTGCGCCTTATCCGAATAAATATTTACTATGTTGATATCTTTACCTTCAGCAAATTCTTTGTAGATGCAAACCTGCGCCTCTATGCTTTGTTCGTTTTGTCCGTGAGAACTGAACCGAACGTATATTATTCCGTTTTCCAGTTTACCTCCGAGAAGATTTATTTTTCCGGTAAAACAATCAATCGGGAAAAGGCAGTCAAAGAATAAGTTAAAAATATTGCCGTATAAGTTGATTAACTCAAAGTTTTCAGCGACGTTTTATACCCATGACGAAACCGACTTTTTCCGACATCATAATACCGAAAAACAAAATCGAAAAGGATGTCGTATTAAAACGTTTCAGGCTTTTCAAGCAAATCTTCAACGTTACAACCAAGCACGTGGGATAATTTATACAAAGTTTGTGCTTGTGCTTTGTCTATATCGTTAACGCGTTGTTCGTAAAGTTGAATGGAGCGCAGATTAACTCCCGAAAGTTTCGCAAGTTCGGACTGCGATATTTGTCTGCTTTCGCGAATTTTTCGAAGTTTCGTTTCGGTAACGAACTCATTGTAACGACTGTCCATCGATTCAGTGAAACGGCTTATATCCATTTCGTGAAAAGTGGGATACATAGCAATAATCTCGCTCAACGAAATACGTTCGAAAATATCCTTAAAGCGTTTAGCCGAAACCCATTGATATTGTGCCAAAGCCCAACCTGCCCAATATTCGGGAGTGCGTCCTTCTGAAAACGTCGGGACGGGCCATTTTTCTCCTGGGTAAATGCAGCTTAAAATAGCTCTTACAAGTTCTTCGCCCGATTTGCCTGAAATAACGGCGGGATTTCCGCGTTCGAATTGCGTAGATACATCGGATTGCACAAAAAGTTTGGCAAACCAATTTGGTTCGAGTTTGCACACGTTTATTGCATAATCGAAAGCGTTTGCCAGGTTTTTTATAGCGTCATTCAAATATAATTCGTTGTATGCGCGGATCGTCATTTTTCATTTCCTCTCTTAAAATATCCATAACGAAAATTTCATCGCGGTAAGAGTGCCTTCTTTTAATCTCTTTCTGATAAGTGGTTCTTGCCATTGTATCTCTCGACAAAAATTTAGGATAATATACTTCTTTATCCACAGGTTCCGCATTAACAAATTCTATTTGCTTAAATGCTCGTTCGGAAATAAGAACAGTTTGTGCTCCGAGTTTACCGAGTTTTAACGCTTTGTTAAGGCTTCTGAGCGGCATAGCGTTGCTAACAAAAGATTGCGCATACGAAAAGTAAGAATCATCCGCACGATACCCTATAACGACGTCATAGCCATTCAAATCAACAGAATAATACTCAATTAAGTAATTTCTCGCATCGATTGCGATTTCATCCTGCAAAGTAAAGATACGGTTTTTAAGCAATAACGCAATCCAATTCAATACACTGTGTTTTCCGTCAAGGAGATTTAGCACGTTCAATCCGTCGGTATTGAAATTATATTCATTTACGAAACCGTCTTTATTTTCTTTACACGCCCACTCTCTTGCCATTTCAAGAACTTCGGTGCAGTAAAAACCTTGTCCGTAATCGTTATGTGGCTTTCCGAGTGAATAATCCGGTGCTTTTATAATATGGTCTGTGCCATGTAGTAATTTAACGATAGGCATAGGTTACAATCTCCTATGTTTTTATTTACGCTAAAATTATATCATTACAACGATAGTTTGTTAAGTGCGCTGTATGATGTTACCATTATTTTTATTGTCGAATTATTAATTCATCCGTTTGTTTTTCCTGGTCAGAACCAAGTGGCTTTTTATTATGCCGTGGTTTTTACCGTTTTTATGGGTTGTATATAACCCATATCAGAAAGTTCACAGTCGTAACCCAAAGTGCATGATAAATGCAGTTACGTTTCGTTTTTCTTTCATGTATGCTATTTTCGTACAACAAAGAACATCCCATCGAGATTACTGTGGCATCATAAATCAAAACATTTCCATCACGCCAATGTTCTGGAAATCGTTAAAATCGCGGTGTAAAAAAATTTTCATAAAAGGTTTTTCGATGTCGTAAAAAACTTGAGAATCTGTCATTTAGAACAAATACAAAAGTTGTCGTTTTGCATTCCTAAAATTTCAAATAGAAAAAAATCCTTCCGGCTAGATTGTTATGATTCGACTATAAAAAGCTTTTTTGCCTCATATGAGATGGCCAATCTGAGACCATGAACCGATTGAAAAAGATTAAATTTTTTATAATTTCCGAGATAAGCGGTTGACTTAAATATTGGCTTGTAGAGGAACTAAAACAACAATCGAGTAGAGAGTGAGAAGC